>NZ_JAYGIN010000013.1:0-6738 GCF_034931005.1 Arcicella sp. LKC2W | reverse complement strand
TTTGGTTATTGGTTATTGGTTATTGGTTATTGGTTATTGGTTATTGGTTATTGGTTATTGGTTATTGGTTATTGGTTATTGGTTATTGGTTATTGGTTATTGGTTATTGGTTATTGGTTATTGGTTATAAAAAAGTGCTTTTTGTAATTATAGGTTCCTTCAATATCGTTTTTTTACAAATTAATATTATCCAGTAACCAATCCACCAATAACTAATCCACCAGTAACTAATCCACCAATCAACCAGTAACCAATCCACCAATAACTAAAAAGCAATTCTTAAATTTCCTCCCATTGCGTAACCGTCGTAAGTTGGGATTAAGCTGATATTGTTATTTTTCCTTTTTCCTCCAATTTTCTCTTTCAACCAAGGATAAACGGCATACGCCACTTTGCCAGAAATAATACCAATTCCTGCCCCAACTAATACATCTGATGCCCAATGGCGGTTATTTAAAACTCTAAAAACACCCGTAGCAGTTGCCAACGTGTAGCCTCCAACGGTAAATAAAACACTTTGGTCAGCGTATTCTTCTGCTAAAATCGTTGCTCCAAAAAAGGCATTAGCGGTATGCCCAGAGGGAAATGAATTATCTGCCGAACCATCTGGACGCCACTGTTTCGTGGATTCTTTTAAAATTGTAACTGTACCTAAAGTTATTACGCCACCGACTAACATCAAGCCTACTTTGTCTTTAAAATCATGCTTACTTTTTACGCCAATCCAATCTAAACCAAAGACTGCGGCATGAGGTCCGAATTGTATTAAGTCATCTATTTTATTATGGAAATCCATAAAATTTTCATTTCTAACCTTGATTTGCTTTGCTTTAAAATCAGCGTTATTTATAGACAAACCTCCGCCAATCAATATCAATGGCGTAATGTAATGTTTGAAAGTCGCTTTCCGAAAAGTAGAATCGTGGTTATGGTCTTGTGCAGAACTTGAAAAAAGTGAGCATAAACTGAACACAGTAGCAAGGAATATTTTTTTCATTATTGGGATTTCTTTTACGGTTATTGCGGTAATATTTTTGAGTCTTCTAAATATCTAAACTCTTTTCTACATATTCAGAAGGGGCTTTTCCATATTCTTTTTTAAAGATTCTTGTAAAATAGGAAGGGTCATTGAAGCCAACTTTATAGGCAACTTCTGAAACACTATAATTCTCACTTTCAAGCAATTGTACCGCTTTTTTCAAACGTACATTTTTGATAAATTCATTTCCTGAAAGATTGGTTAAGCTTTTTAGTTTTCGGTACAACTGCATATTGCTCATTTTCAATTCTTCTTCCAAAAATTGAATATCAAGAGCAGGATTACTGATATTTTCTTCAATGATACGAATAGCACGTTCCAAAAAGTGTTCATCAGAAGAGTTTAGGGTAATTTCTTTGGGTTTTAATTTTGGAGATTTACCAAATAATTGCCTCAAATTCTTCCGATTTTCAAGAATATTTTTAACCCTAACCTCCAACAAGTTGGCATTAAATGGCTTTGTAATATAGTCGTCTGCTCCTGTTTCTAAACCAACTTGTTTACTCTCATTACTACTTTTTGAGGTCAGAATTATCACAGGAATATGGCTCGTTTTTGAATTTGTCTTTACATTTTCACAAAGTTCAACGCCTGTCATCAATGGCATCATCCAATCTGAAATTATGATGTCTGGCAAATGTTGTTGAGCCAATTCAAAAGCATCTTTGCCGTTATCTGCTTCTAATATTTGGAAATTTTCGACAAATATTTCCTTAATATACGCCCTTAAATCTTCATTATCTTCGGCAATTAAAATGATAGAAGCATCCGCCAAAGAGGTCGATTTAGCTTGTTTTTTATTTTCTCGTACAACAGTCTTCAGTAATAATTCCTGTTCTTTTTTAACTACCACATTATCACGAATCCATTTAACATCAAAGGCGTTTCGGGCAATGGGCAAATGTACCGAAAAGGTTGTTCCATGCCCTACTCGACTACTTACTAAAATTTCGCCTCGGTGTAATTCTACCAATTCTTTACAAAGAGCTAAACCGACACCTGTTCCCACTACTTGGGGCTGAGCTTTATCATGAACTTGGTAAAAACGATTAAAAATATTTCTTAAATGTTGTTGAGCAATGCCAATGCCTGTATCACTTACTCTAATGATAACTTTCTCATTATCAGCAGGATTCTCTAAAATTTCCACTAAAATACTTCCTCCGTCTTTTGAAAACTTAAAGGCATTTGATAATAAATTAGTAATTATTTTCTCAATAATATCACCATCAAAATACGCCATTATTTGTTCGGGCGATGAAGAAAATTTGAGCGATATATTACGATGCGATGCTAAATCTTGAAATGAATAGGTTATTTTCTCTACAAACTCAGCGACGTCACTTTGCGTGATTTCGGGAGAAAGCCTGCCTGCTTCTAATTTTGATAAATCGAGTAATTGATTAATCAATTTTTGTAATTGTTTGGCATTCCGATAAATAGATTCAGTACGTTTTCTTTGTACTTCTGGCAAGTCGGTATTTTCAGCTAAATATCTTTCTAAAGGACTGATTATCAAAGTCAACGGAGTTCTAAACTCGTGTGAAATATTGGTAAAGAAATTAGTCTTTAGGCGGTCTAATTCTTGAATTTGGTCTTTTTCTCTTTCCTGTAATTTTATATCCGACCTAAATCTTTCACGTACCTGAATCACTCGTCTGAGTGCGTAAATACTGCCCACAATCACCAGAGCATAAATACACCACGCCCACCAAGTTTTGTACCAAGGTGGCAGAATGATAATTTTAATAAATGCCATTTGGTTATTCCAAACACCATCATTATTGCTGGCTCTTACCCAAAAAGTGTATTCGCCAGGGTTTAAGTTGGTGTAACTCGCAATTCTTTGCGTACCAACGTAGTTCCAGTCGTGGTCGAAACCCTCAAGAATGTAAGCGTATTGATTATTTTTGAGCTGTTGAAAATCCAAAGCGGTGTATTCGATAGAGAATACATTTTGGTCGGAAGTAAATGAAATTTCGTCCGTTTCCAAAATATCTTTATGCAAAGGTGAATCTTTTTGACCAACCGATACAGGTTTATTGAAAAGTCTCAATCCAGAAATATACACAGGTGGGACATCATTGCTTTCGGTCAAACTATCAGGATGAAAGACGTTCAGACCACCCGTTCCACCAAAAAACATTTCACCTGCTTTATTTTTAGAATAGGCATTTATGACAAATTCTGGACCTTGCAAACCATTTGCTTGCGTATAATTTTTGAAAGAATTACTCTGAATAATGAAATTTGAAAGCCCTTTATTAGTCGAAAGCCACAAATTATGATGAGCATCTTCTACAATTCCTTTTACTGTATTATTAGGTAAACCGTCCTGAATCGTCCAAGTTTTAAAGGTTTTCGTTTGTGGTTGGTACAAGGCAAAACCTCCACCATTAGTGGCAACCCAAATTCGTTTTTGTGAATCTTCCAAAATCTGAAAAACGTGATTTCCTTTAATGCTTCCATCCAAACCAGATTCTTGAAAATTTTCAACTTTATGGGTTTGAAAATTATAAATAAATATTCCACTATTATACGTTCCAATCCATAAATTACCTCTACTATCTTCCAAAATACAGTTTATGTGTCGCTCAGAAAGTATTCCTTTTTTATTCAAATCTGCAATGGGAGCAAATTTTCCAGTTTGTTTATTAAAAGTCAGTATGCCAACATCTTGTGTACCAACCCAAAACTGATTGGTGATTTTTGATTCATGAATGCAGGTTAATTTGGGTCTGTAACCATCCACTAAATATGGATAATTGACGACGGTATTACTTCCTTTTTTGAGCATTTTCAGCCCTATTCCCCATGTTAAAACCGCTAAATCACCCTGTCTATCTTTATATAAAAAATTGACATCATTATTATTGCTAAAAGTAGAAGTAGAAGGGTCATTGATGAAGTGTTTGAAAGAATTTGAGCGACGGTCTAAAAGAGAAAAACCATTATTTGTACCAATCCAAACTCGGTCATCGTCCTCCGCCACAATAGAATTCACTTTATCTCTAAGCAAACTTTGAGAAGTATTTGTTTTATGCCGATATAAGGTAAATTTTGCTTGTTTATGATAATGAACATTTAAACCTGCCTCCCAAGTACCAATCCAAATATTATCATCACGGTCAACAAAAACAGTTTGAATTGCCAAGGAATTAAGCCCCATGTCAGAATCTGGGTCTGATACTAAATGTATTGGAGAGGCTAAGTTTCCATTTTTCAATAAAATAACCCCACTTTCTGTTCCAAACCAAAGCGTACCTTGTTGGTCATAAGCCATTGACATGATGAGATTATCTAAATCTATTTTTTGTGGATTATAGAAAATCTGTGAAATATTGCGAGTCCGTAAATCCATTTGATAGATACCGTTTCCTCTTGTACCTATCAAAATATTGCCTTTGGGGTCTTCAAAAAAACAAGTAATTTGATTTTTTCTGGCAGTTAAATGATTGGGAATTGTATAAGTTTTAACGGTATTATTGGCAGAAAACTCCATTATTTGCCCATAATGTCCTCCCATCAATACATTACCGTTTCGGTCTTGAATAATGTGTGAAATATCATTGGTTGTGATAGGTTCTGCTTCATTTTTCCGCCATTGCACCGTGTTTTTTTTATTATCGAAAACCAATAAACCATATCGGTAAGTTGATACCCAAACTTTATCATCTTTGGTAACAATAATGTCTGAAACACTAATATTAGCAATATCTTGATTGATGTCAGTTTTTAGAACGTGAAAAAACTTCCCTGTTTGTCGGTCTAATTTGTTAATTCCCCCATCGGCAGTTCCAATCCATAAATTACCGTGACTATCTTCATTGATAGTTGAAATATTACTGCTACTGATAGAATTGGGGTCATCAAAAATATGACGATAAATGGTAAAATTATAACCATCATATTTATTCAGTCCGTCGGAAGTAGCGAACCAAATAAAGCCTTTTTTATCCTGAAAAATTTTGTGAATAGTATTCTGAGAAAGCCCTTGTTGATTACCAATGCGTTCAAAGCGTAGCTGAGCCATTGAGAGAAATGAACAACAGCTTAGGAAATAAACAAAGAGTATGATTGCTCGCAATTGCATATATTGGAATCGTTCGATATGCAATTTAAGAAAATTTAGTTGGAGATAAAAGGGATAAGCAAGTAATAGATTTACAAGATATTGAACTCTTCCAAGGGTTTTAAACCGTTGGGAGCGTTTTTATAAATTACGTTCAATTCACAGAAAAATAGAGTAAAAAGCCCAATAGTTGCTCGTAAGTACGTAATTCTTCTGGCGTTGCTCCAATTTTCGTAAGTGCATTTCTATGTTTATCAGCCAAATCCATAAAATTATCGTCATTAATTAGTTTACTACAAATAACGCCTTTAAAACTTCTATGTACTTGATTATAAACATACTTACAAGATTTATACGGTGTTTTATTGAAAATGTCATTCAATGATAAGAGGCTATCGGAGGCATCTAAAAACGGGAAACCATCCGTCACTAAAAAGTCTTTAATAATATCACAAACATCCTCTACGTCGGGTTCTGTCATGATTTTATAGCGAAAATATTTAGCATCATTATATTTCCCAATCGATACTACAATCGTATTCGAATCGCCCCAAAAGTCTCTTGTATTTCCTAAAAATTGTTGTGCTATTTGCTCTATTTGATGATTTCTACAACCAAAGTTTACTTCCAACCAAACCTCATCTTCATAAGCGGTTGCCGTAAAAATGACGTTTTGAAAGCCTGTTGATGTAACTTTACGGAATTGTTTTTTGTCAGCTACCAAAGTAAAGTCATGTTTCTCAAAAAACAGGCGTAATTTCTCGTAAAGAGCAGTCTCGAATGGTTTTACAAGCATGACATATTTGGTTATGGTTGGCGTATGTGTTTTGTGATGAAACTAAGATAATTATATTTTGTTTAAAAACGGAATCCTTATACGCAAGATTATAATTTTTATTTGAAAATTTAAAAAACTCGTCCTTTAAAAGAATCCTATTGCCAAATGCAAAAAATATTAATCATTTCTGATACACATAATTATCTTGATGAACGCCTGATGCCTCATGTAGAATGGTGTGACCAAATTTGGCACGCTGGCGATTGGGGGAATGAATCTATTTCGGATACTCTCGAAGCCATAAAGCCCATTGAGGGCGTTTATGGAAATATTGATGGGGCTACTTTACGTCAGATTTATCCGAAAATCAACCATTTTATGTGTGAAGATTTGGTGATTGGTATGACTCACATTGCGGGAGCTCCATCAAAATACAAACCCGACGCTTTGGAATGTTTTTCGATACAAAAACCTGATATTTTCGTTTGTGGACATTCGCATATTTTACAGGTAAAACGTGATATTAACCGAAATGGAATGTTATTTATTAATCCTGGGGCAGCAGGTTTACATGGTTTTCATACGGTTCAAACTGCTATTCGCTTAAAAATTGACGGCAAACGTATTTTTGACGTTGAGATTGTTGAAATGACAAAGCCGAATAAATTGTGATTGGTTATTGGTGTATTGGTTATTGGTTATTGGTGGATTAGGGATTGGGAATTGATTATCGGAACTATATACTTATTAATGCAAAACCGCTGACGGGGTGAAAAACCGCCGTCAGGGTTACGGAAGAAGACCCTGACGGCGGTTTTTCACCCCGTCAGCGGTTAATTTGGGTCAAAT
>NZ_JAYGIN010000012.1:0-276445 GCF_034931005.1 Arcicella sp. LKC2W | reverse complement strand
AACAAATTAATTAATAATATTAAATATTGTCATCATGACGTAGGGGCGTATCGCATACGCCCAAAAAGTCGAGATGTGGGCGTATGCGATACGCCCCTACACAATATCAATTTATTTATTCCAAATACTTAGATTTGAATTATCGAAATCTAATCTATAAATGAATTAGTTATTTAATTTGTAGCCATCTTAGGGTTTTATAAAAGATAAAAATGACTTGATGAACGGAACGTTTCGAATACTGTGTTTTCAATCTTACCTCAATGGTCATTTAATTAAACATACAGGTAAGATAGAAAACATAGATGTCAAAAAAAATCGGTTTTCTTCCTGAAAAGCAATTCTGTTTGAATTTGAGATTATAAAAAACTTTAGGATTATAAACTAAAAATAATTCATCGAAAAGCTATTATTTGTTCCCTATATATATGAAATATACTTTACAAATTTACCCATATTTATTCAAACAAACGATTAAGATTTTAGCCTTAATCTTCTTTTGCTGTTCGGTAGCTTATCCGCAACAACCAGATTCTACGTCCCAAAAATCAGTAGAAATTGTCAGTATGAAGTCTGAAAAGGATAGTTTGATGTTTACAAAACTGAAAAAACGATTCTCTAAAAATAAAATCCTCAACGAAATCTACAATGCTCTTTTTAGAGATGTTTATAACCAAAACTCATCGGGACAAGAAATTATACAGATTGAAGATAATCCTTTCCAAGAATATGAAGGCAGAGTAATTCGTAAAATATATGTGAAACGTAGGCAAGTTTTTGGTGAAAGTATTGCCGATACGAATAGAATTGCCAAAGGGTTCGACCGTTTCCTCAATTCACTACACAGTAATACTAAAGAAAAAGTAATCCGAAAATCATTTTTAATGTTTGATGTTGGAGACATTATAGATGCCGACCGATTGCGTGATAACGAACGTCTGATGCGTAGGAGTTCAATCCTCCACGATGCCCGAATTTTGGTTTTACCAGACCCACAATTTCCTAATTTAGTTGATTTATTGGTCATCACACAAGACATCTGGTCGTTGCTACCCGAAGTAGGATTTAATAGTTTTAACGATTATTATTTGGGCATTAACCAAATCAATGTCAGGGGATTAGGACATTCTTGGAAAAACATTCTCTATTTTAATTATAATGAAAAACCAGCCCTCGAATATTATAGTCAATATACCATTCCGTACATTGGTCGTACTTTTATTACGGGACAAGCAGAAGTAGAATTAAGAAGATTAACCAATCATTATGCAGTCCGTTTTTATCGTCCATTTCTTACGCCTGACATGAAATTGGCGGGAGGTTTTGAAATGAGTAATGACCGAAATAATGTTAATACTTTTCGTGGATATGATGGAACGTCCTTTAAAAATACAGATACTACTTACTTGAAATTTCCGACCAACCGTAATTATTTGGATTTTTGGACAGCTTATGCCTTCAAATTACCGTTTTTGGACAAAGAAGTTCAGCAACGCTCAAGACTGGTTGTTGGCGTGAGATTTTCGGATATTTCTTATACGCAACGACCAACTGTTTCTGCCGACACTAATCAATTATTTAGAAATCACCGAGATTATTTAGCAGGAATTGGATTCTCGAATAGACGTTACAAACGAGATTTTTTGATTTATGGTTTTGGACTCACCGAAGACGTTCCTTATGGATATTTGGCAACTTTGGTGGCTGGCTTTGAAAATTCAGATATTTTCGGGAAACGCTGGTACTCAGGCATTAAACTCGCCAAAGGGCAATATATTGGCAAAGCTGGCTATATTTATGGATTACTAAATGCAGGAGGATATTCAAATGGGACAACAGGTTTGAGCATAGAGTCAAACTACTTCAGCACCTTACACACTTATCGAAAAAGAACACAGGTACGTCATTTTGTAAACCTTCGTTACGCATTTGGCAATAACCGATACACTGGTGAATTTGTAAATGTAAACCGAGAAAATGGGATTCTGGACGTAAATAGCGATAAACTATGGGGAACTAAAAAATTAGGCATCGGCTATCAAATTGTCTTTTTCTCACGACTAAACTTTGTGGGTTTCAGAATTGCCCCATTCTTTCAAACCGATTTTGCTTTTGTCAATCCTAAAAGTCAGTTCTTGCTAAATAAAGTGCCTTATACGGGCATTGGCATTGGTATTCGTTTGAGAAATGAAAATTTAACTTTTAATACCTTTCAGATTAAATTTTCATATTTCCCTAATTTGCCCGATGTCCAAACCTTGAATTTTGCCTTCAATGATACTTATAATCTTCGTTTGAGAGACTTTGATATTTCAGCACCAGAGATTGTTCCGTTTAGATAAACGGTCTATATTATCCTCCAAAACTACCGTTTAATAAGTCTTTGCTATCAAATACAACAAATTTCGTTTAACCTATGTTGGTACATTAAAGATACAGACATATATTTCGTATTGATATTTATGCCCTACATGACTTATGACAATAGAAAAAGATATAAAACAAAAAAACTTCAAAAATCCTTATAATAAATTAACGGTCAATTTGATGTACACAAATGGTTGGCTAACTAATCAATATGCCCAAATATTAAAGCCGTATCAATTAAGCACTCCTCAATACAATGTTCTGAAAATTCTACAACAAATCTATCCAGAGCCTGCAAATATTAATTTTATCATCGAAAGAATGGTTGACAAAATGTCTAATGTTTCTCGTTTGGTGGATAAATTAATT
Organism: Arcicella sp. LKC2W; assembly: GCF_034931005.1. Lineage (NCBI taxonomy): Bacteria > Pseudomonadati > Bacteroidota > Cytophagia > Cytophagales > Flectobacillaceae > Arcicella > Arcicella sp. LKC2W. The sequence goes on along the minus strand of NZ_JAYGIN010000012.1, from coordinate 273,709 downwards.
GCGAAACAATTGGTTGTAAAGGTCAAGTCAACAGAAGACCTCCGCTCTGTTAATGTGGCACTTACGGCAAACGGCACTATACTTTTGAAGGAATTAAACCAAAAAATTATCGAGTCAGAAGCTAATTTTATTAGATTAAATGACGCAGAAATAAATTTATTGAACATTTTACTCGAAAAAACAAGAAATAGCAAAACCATAAACAATTGATTTTCAGCAATTTAAAAAACATTAACAAATAATTAACAATTCAATGTATTGACATCTAATGTTTATACATTAATTTTGAATCACAAACAAGATGAGCATAGAAAAAGATATACAGCAAAACAGTTTCAAATCCACCTATTCTAAGGCGGTTATCAATATCTTTTACACAAATAATTGGTTGACATCATTGCAAATGGAGATTTTTAAGCCTTTTGACTTAACGCCACAGCAATATAACGTTTTGAGAATTTTACGTGGTCAATATCCAGAACCCATTACTGTAATTGCTATTATTGAAAGAATGCTTGACAAAATGTCTAATGCCTCACGTTTGGTAGATAAATTATTAGCTAAAGAATTGGTTATCAGAAAAATTTGTCCCAATGACCGCAGAGCAGTTGACGTAATTATTACTCAAAAAGGGTTAGACCTCTTAGCAGAATTAGACGTTTTACAACAAAAATGGGAGCAACAATTACACGGACTTTCTGAATGTGAAGCCAATCAATTAAGTTTTCTTTTGGATAAATTAAGAAATTCAGACCCGAGCAATGAACTCGAAGAACTTACTAAGAAAATTACCAATAATTAATACAATAGAATTTCAACAATTCTAAATCATAATAATTCTTTTTAACAATTAAATTTTAAGCAAAAATGAAAGTAATTAAATTCATCGCAAGTATTTTAGTAGCTGCTTTATTTGTAAACGTTGCAACGGCTGGTACTCCATCAAAAGTAAGCAAAAAAGCAACTTTGTCAGTAGATACAAAAGCAAGTAAAATCCATTGGTTAGCTAAAAAAGTAGCAGGTCAACACGAAGGAACAATCGGAATTACTTCTGGTTCATTAGTAGCTGACGGAGCAAAAATCTCAGGTGGTTCATTTGTAATTGACATGAAATCAATCGTTTGTACTGATATTACAAATGCAGAATATAACCAAAAATTCATCGGTCACATCACTACTGGTGATTTCTTTGAAGTAGAGAAATTCCCAACTTCAACTTTCAAAATCACTAAAGTTGCTGGTTCAAACATTACTGGAGATTTAACAATGAAAGGTATCACAAAGTCAATTACTTTCCCTGCGAAAATTGCAGTTGTAGGTGGTAAAGTAACGGCAACCGCTTCTATTCCAGTTGACAGAACTGATTTTGGTGTGAAATACAACTCTAAAAAATTCTTTGATACAATCGGTGATAAAGCTATCGACGATGTATTCAACTTAGACGTAACTTTAGTAGCTGGTAAATAAGAATTAGTTTGAACAACTCATACTAAAACGGCGAAACACCACGTTTACTAAACAGTTTCTCATTAGTCCTCACATTATTCAAACCTTTAAGTTTGAATTTTGTGGGGATTTTTTGTTGACCAAATTCTTTTTTTAGTTATTGGTGATTAGTTATTAGAAAATTAGTGAATTAAAAGCTGAATTATATCCACAAGATTTATTCTATCCAATAATTATAAGTCACCATTAACAAACACTCAATACTGCCCAATAGCAAGCAATACCAATGTACACGCTTCCTCTGTTTTTATTCCTTTTGCTTGAGCCATTGCTTCAAATTCAGCATTTTCAGTGCCTGGATTAAAGATAATTCTACGTGGATTTTGCTTTAAAATATAATCGTATAGTGCAGGTTGATTTTTAGGCCCAACATACATCGTTACGGTATCAATATCTTCAAAATCAGGATAATTGGTTTGAATCTTATGCTCTTGTATGACACCCTCCTTTTGTCCTACCAAAACAATTTCATGTCCGTGAGCCAATAAACTGTTTGCAGCCTTAAAAGCGTAACGTTCTGTATTGGTCGAAGCTCCTATTATTAAAGTTTTCATATTATTTAAAATCGATTTAAGTATTTATGCAATATTTTTTCTGAATTGATGTAAAACAACTAATGAATTTGCAATGTTTTGCGTATTTTCTGCGTATTTTTTCTTAATTTAAAACAATTTTTAGGACTCTTTTAGTTTCTCAAAAAGTTATTACGACCATTTTTATATAAAATTCATGAATATTCCAGAATCGTATGAGGGTTTTCGCCAGTCATGGGTGAATAATCCGCAGACGGCTATATCGTCTTATATAGCTAAGGAGCAGTCCTTTATACCCAATTTACTACCCGAACAAGCAGTACAAATGCCAGCAGTGCAATTAGCTTATCTTTTAGAAAAAAGATTTGGACAACAAGCATTTTACCAAGCATTAAACCCTGCCAATACGATTGAAAGTCCTGTGAATCACGAAATAGATGGAACTTGGCTGAAAACGGTAAATATGGTAGGAATTAACGTTCGCACAATTGGGAGTTTCTGGAATGTTATAAAATATGCGATGACTTTACCAACTGCCCAGTCCTCAATTCATCTTTTACCCATTTGGGAATGTGGCGTTGTGGCAAGTCTCTATGGTATAGCCAGTTGGAATATAAATCCTGAGTTTTTTGATGCAGAATTAGCCATTTCTTTTCCGCATCTTGATACTGTCGAAAAACAATTAAAAGTTACTTGTAATTTATTACACTTAATGGGAAAAACAGTAGGAATGGACGTGATTCCACATACTGACCGTTATTCAGAAGTTTCTTTGGCAAATCCGCAGTTTTTTGAGTGGTTACAACGCCGTGAATTTGACATTATTGACCATTCTGAAAACTTGCACGAGAAAGTACAAGAACGTATTTTAGATTTTTTGTATCAATATGGAGGAACGGTTGCAGAACATTATTCAAGACGTAAAGAAGATTTTTTTAACAATGACATTTATTCGGAAGAACAACGTTTGAAATTTCTCTTCGGTGAAAAAAACAATCTTGAAGGACGTAACAAACGTAGGAATCAACTTATCAATCATCTATTTGCCGAAGGCTACGAACCCGTACCTGCAACGATGGCACCACCATATAGAGGACTCGAAGTTGACCACCGTGAAGAAGCAAAAACCATTGATGACGATGGAAGAGTTTGGCGGGATTATGTAATTGCTAAACCACAAGCAATGTCAAGAGTTTTTGGACCTTTGGCAAGAGTGAAATTATACGACTCAAAAAATGAAAATCGAGATTGGGAAGTTGACTTTTCAAAACCAAGACAAAAAGTTTGGGATTATATGGCTCAAAAATATTTGAACGTTGCCCAACATTATAATTTTGATTTTATGCGTGGAGATATGTCGCACGTACAGATGAATCCTAATGGCACTCCATCAAATCCAGACAATTATTATGACATTCATAAATATATCAAATATGTAGTACGTCAACAAAAACCGTCATTCGGCTATTTTGCTGAAAGTTTTTTAGCTCCACCCAATACAATGGCTTATGGAGTGGAAGAAGAACATCTGGAAGGCTCAGATACGGATACGACTTTAGGAGACTTGCAATCTATGGTAGTAGGGTCAGAAAAGTTTGTTTCAGAATTTGCTCGTTATCATTATTTATTGACAACTCGTAAATTTGCCCCTAACTTTACAATCATGACTGCCGATAAAGATGACCCACGTTTTGATGAATTTTATGTAAAAGGCAACGAAATCAGAATGTTTATTGGTTTATTCTTGACAGATATGCCTTCTTATATGGCTTTAGGCTTTGAGCAACGAGATACACATTTATCGCCTGCCCCCAATGAACATTATACCAAATTGTATGTTTTCCAATTATCAGAAGGTGATAAAGCAACACATGGAAAATACCACTGGGGACAAAATGGCAAGTTGTTTAGCAATATTAGTATTTTAAAACAGATTTCGGAAAAGATAAACCCATCAATACAAAACCAAGAAATTGAATGGATAATCCAACCAGATTTGACAGGGCAAAAAAAGGTAATTGCTTGGACACAAAAAATAATCCAAAAATATTTATTTATCGTAAGTTTAAATACTGAGTTTACGATTGAAACTGATGAGGTCAAAAATATCATAGAATCTAAAAATGCAAAACCATATTTCTCTACGCATTATACAAGTTCTAATGAGCCAATGGTATTTCCAAATAATCTATTAAGTGCAGGAGAATGTAGAATATATGAAATTTAGTTTTTTGAAATAACCAATCACTTTGACCTTAACATAAACTTGTTTAAACAAGTTTAATCCTTTTTTTTTAGTAGCATTATCATATCACTAACTTTTTATACAACCACTAAAACATTTATTACTGTCACTAATTATCAAAATAAGTTGTAAATGAACTCGTTAATTAAGTCATCAATTCAGCATTAACAATTAACTTTTCAAACATTATAAACGACCCATTGTTGAAATATACAGTAGTAAAGATTGAACTAAATTAATTCCCCTATGACGGAGAAAAAAGCAGGTATTGGCATCAAAAAAAACACCAGTTTTTGGAATGAAAAATGGGTAACCATCCCATTTCCAGAAGTGGAAAACCCACCCACTTACAAAATATCAAATTATGGACGTTTGAGAAGTTTTCAGAACGACCCAGAACATGGTGATATTATTGGAGGGTCCAAAATTCAAGGTTACAAATCATTAAACATTAGGGCAAAAGGCAATAAATCATTGAACCGATATGTCCACAAATTAGTAGCGGAGTTTTTTGTTTCAAAAGATGACGACGAAAACAGAAAGTTCGTTCTTCATCTCGACCATGATAAGTTAAACAATTATTGGGAGAACCTAAAATGGGCTACTCGTGATGAAATGACTATTCACAACCGTGAAAACCCTGCGGTGAAAGATAGAGTTATCCCGAAACGAACAAAGAATTACAAACTCACTGAAAGTAAGGTAATTATGATTAAGAAGATGTTAAAATCGGACAAAAATCGCTTGAAAATGATTGCCAAACAATTTGGTATTACGCATACTCAATTGAATCGTATTCGTTCAGGAGAAAACTGGGGACACGTGAAGTTGGAAGATTAATTTTGTTTCGGAACTATCTACAATTTGTCGCAGAATAAAATTAGACCACAGATTGTACTGATTCAACGGATTTACACGGATAAATTTAAAGAAAAATCAGTGTAAATCTGTTTTATCCGTGGGCTAATTTTGTCTTGCGACAAATTGTAGATAATTCCGTTTTGTTTTGACAATCATACAAAGCTGAATTTATCAACGCTTTCATAAAGATTGGAAAACATCCCGAAAGTTTGACCCCTAACGGAGTTGTTTCGGGATGTTAAAATAGCTAATCACCATTCAGTTCTACTTTGGCACTTTAAAATAAAGATGGGAATTTGGGTATTTATAGTCCAACTTCCCGAAAGTCAAATTTGGTCAATTTATTTAAAGTGCCAAAGTAGAATTATTTAATTCTACAAATTTCCTTTTCTCATTTCCTTCACGGCATAATCAACAGAACGAGCCGTAAAAGCCATATACGTCAATGATGGATTTTGAGTAGAAGTTGAAGTCATTGATGCACCATCAGTTACAAAAACGTTTTTGCACGAATGTAAAGCATTCCATTTATTCAGAAGCGATGTTTTTGGGTCTTTTCCCATTCTTACGCCACCCATTTCATGAATATCCAATCCTGGAGTTCGGTTAGAATCATTCGTTCTGATATTTTTGAAACCTGCTTTTGTGTACATTTCGGTCAATTGCTCAAAGAAATCTTTGGTCATTTTTACGTCATTATCGTCATAATCCACCGAAACTTTCAACTGAGGAATTCCCCAAGGGTCAACTAATGTTTTATCCAAAGCCACATAATTACTTTCCTTCGGAATGGTCTCTCCCATCATGTGCGAACCTACGCTCCAAACATTATTTAATTTCGGATTCAAGATTCCTTTTTTCAAATCTTCACCCAAACCATTTCTGTCATCATGTTCGTATCTGTTTGCCCCAAATCCAGAAGCATAGCCACGCAAGAAATCAGTTTCTTGTTTCAATAAATTGCGAAAACGTGGAATATATGGCGAATTTGGACGACGACCGTCGGTTGTACTGTCTAAATATCCTTCATATTCAGCATTAATAGTGGCACGATAATTATGAAATGCTACGTATTTTCCGAGCAATCCGCTATCATTGCCCAAACCATTTTGAAAACGATTTGACGTTGAATTCAATAAAATCAAATTGGTATTCAAGGCAGCAGCATTCACAAAAATGATTCTTGCATAATACTCAATCATTTCTTTGGTGTTTGAATCAACAACTCTTACGCCTGTGGCTTTGCCTTTTTTCTCATCGTAAATGATAGAATGTACAACCGAGTCTGGACGCAATGTCATTTTGCCTGTTTTGGCAGCCCAAGGTAAAGTAGAAGCATTACTACTGAAATATCCGCCGTAAGGACAACCACGTTCACAAATGGTACGATGCTGACAAGATGCACGCCCTTGGTCGAAATGAATTTGTTTAGGTTTTGTTAGATGAGCCGCACGACCCATGATGATATGACGGTCTGTATAATTTTTGGCAACCGACTGACTAAAATATTTTTCAACGCAATTCATTTCGTGCGGTGGCAAAAACTCACCATCAGGCAAAGAAGCCAAACCGTCTTTATTTCCTGAAATTCCTGCAAATTTCTCTACATAACTATACCAAGGAGCAATATCTGCGTATCTGATAGGCCAATCAACAGCAAATCCATCACGAGCTGGCCCATCAAAATCGTATTCCGACCAACGTTGTGTTTGTCTTGCCCAAAGTAATGATTTTCCACCCGTTTGATAGCCACGAATCCAGTCAAAAGGTTTTTCTTGTACGTAAGGATGTTCGGCATCTTTTACAAAAAACTGTTCAGTTCCTTCATAAAAAGCATAACATTTACTCACAATAGGATTGGCATCTTTTACTTCTTTTTTTATTTGATTTCGATGTTCAAATTCCCATGGTTGCAACATCGTTGTTGGATAATCAGCCACGTGTTTTACCTCACGTCCACGCTCCAAAACCAAAGTCCGTAATCCCTTACCTGTTAATTCTTTAGCTGCCCAACCACCACTTATTCCCGAACCCACTACGATGGCATCAAACGTTCTATTTTTTACTGAGTCTATATTTATATTTGACATTTTTTCGATGTTTGTAATTTTAAATTTGTTTGGCACAAATCGAGATTTATTTCTTTGCAGGAACACAACCGTAATAATGACCTGGAGCAAATTCAAATTTTCTAAGATTGGTCATTACATATTCAGAGTTGAGATAACCTTGAATAGTAATATTTTTAACTAAACCTACAAACGCCTTTTCTTCAGTATTGTCAGATTTAGACATTTTCGTCAAAACTTCCAATTTTTGCATAGCATCGCAGTCGATAAAGTTCTTAGAAAAATCTTTTTTTGCATTTGCATCTACCGATTCTAAACCTTTTTTGAAAACCTCCTGAGCTTTTTTGTCGTAGCAATCAGTAATCATTTTAGGAACAAACTGATGTACATTCAACTCTTTCGCTCCGAGTGTGTCGGTTTTAGGAATTATCGTTTCAACGATTTCGGCTAAAAGTGCCTCTTGCGAAGCAGATACAAAAAAATGAGTGTTTTTTACGCTTTCATGATTCCAAGCATTTGCCCATGACGGCAACACGATGGCACTACCAATGGTTAAAGCGATATTTTTTATGGCTGAACGTCTTTGCATTTGATATTTTTTTTTGATACAAAACAAAAGGCTAAACATAAAATTAGCCTATCAAAATTGACAGGCTAATTTTATACTTTAAATATACAAGAATTTCTGAATTACGCTATCCTTTATTATCGCTTAGAAATTTATCATTTTCAAACAAACTGGCGTTGGTACAGCAATTTCTTTGCCTGTTGGAGTCAGGGTTCCTTTTACTTTATCACGTTTAAAAATTACGATATTATCCGTTTTTTGATTTGCCACCAAAACGAAATTTCCAGTTGGGTCAATCATGAAATTTCTTGGTACTTTCCCCATCACAGATTGCTCTCCAATATATGTTAATGTGCCTGTTTTAGGCTCAATTGCATAAATCACGATAGTATCATGAAAACGATTTGAACCATATAAAAATTTTCCGTCGGGAGATACGTGAATATCTGCACATGAATTATCTCCTTTAAAATCAGCAGGAAGTGTTGAAAGGCTTTGTTTTGCTACCAATGAACCATTTTTATAATCAAATACCGTTACTTGGCTTGATAATTCTTGAATGACATAAGCGAACTTTCCATTTGGGTGCATCGTAAAATGTCTTGGACCAGAACCGTCTTGTACCTTCGTAAATGGCGGATTTCCATCACTCAATTTACCTGTTTTAGTGTCCAATGAATAGGTAACAATTTTATCAATTCCCAAATCTGCTACAAAATATCCTGATTATTAGGTGCAAAATTGATAGAATGAACGTGTGGTTTTTCTTGACGTTCCGCATTTACCCCCTTTCCTTCATGTTGAATAGTTTGTGTTGGTTTGCCCAAGCCACCATTGGCTTCTACGGGTAAAACCGTTAAACTACCTGCTCCATAATTACCTGCAATTACCCATTTGCCTGTTTTATCAATGGCTACGTGACAAGGGAAATTTCCGTTTGAAGATTGTGTGCTTAGTTGAGTTAAATCACCTGATTTTTTATTGAATGAAAAAGCATAAACAGCTCCGTTATTATCAACTTCTCCTGCCGAATAAACGTATTTTTCATCAGGAGAAATAGCTAAGAAAGAAGGATTTTTGATATTTTTTGCAATACTTTCTGCTTTAAATTCCCCCGTTTTAACATTGAATTTATAGACATAAATACCTTCACTTTTACCAGTTGTGTATGTTCCAACTAAAAGATGAAAATCATTGGTCTTCGCTTTTTTTGTAGGATTTTGGGCAAATGCAACCGAATTAGCAAGTAGGCTAAATGCTATGGAAAAAATTTGTATGCGTTTCATAGTGAAAGATTAAAATTTATGAGACCACAATTTAAGGATTTTTTATCTTGAAACACAAAAAAATACCCTGCACAGGCGTACCTTGCAGGGCGGGATATATATTTAGGTTATTGGATACGTGTGATTGGTTAATGGTTGATTTGTCTTGTTAAGATTTTGCTTTTTATGAGATATTGTTGGTTAGCGGTCTGACTATCGTCTGACCAAGTTACTATTACCAATTGGTTATTGGCGGTATGACTATCGTCTGAACGAGTTACTATTACCAATTGGTTATTGGCGGTATGACGACTTGTACCGATAACCAATCTCCAATAACGAATAACTACTTATCAAAACTCAACTTCCACATTTCTTTTAAATCCTTTACGATTATCGTCAAAAGGCATAACAATTTTCCATTGATGATTATGATAACGTGCTGAGATATTTTCTAAATCAACAAAATTTGGAAGCATTAGTTGTCCAATGGTTTGTTGAACGTAATTGTCAGCGATTTCCTGTTCTGCGGTTTTCAAAACAGGTTGTAAAGCATAAAGTAACAGGCGGTTTTCTTCAATATCTACTTTCAAATGGTCAGCTTCCAAACCTGCTACTTTTACAAAAACTTCGTAAGCATTTTCTGTTTGATTAACTTGAATATTGGGTTCAACTCGTCCACCGTTTAGAGTATTACTAAAATCTATATTGGCTAAAATCTCTCTTGGGATTACTATTTTCTTATTTTCCATGATTGTGCAGTTTGTCATTTGTTGTTTGTGCTTTGTAAGCTTCAAATCTTATACCAGCCAAAACATCAAGACATTATGTCTTCTTTGCTTTAATCAACAAAGACAAAATGGCATCTTTATCATTAAAGTCAATAAAAAACCTCCTATAAGTTGAAAACTCACAGGAGGTTTTGATATTCTAATTTTAACAAATTTCTATTTTACAATATATTTACCCGCATCGTCAACCGTTACTGTTGGAACAATATTTCCGTTTTCAAAAGCATCATAACCAGGTTTTAGCCATGACCAAAATTCTAATAAAGTAGCATTTGAAGCATATTCACTTTTCAAGGCTGAATAGTTTTCGTCGGTCATTTTATTTGGGAAAATATGAATTGGAATTTCTTGCTCTCCACTTTTTGCTCGTGCCGCCAATAAGTACAATTCTTTAATATTTTCGTCTCCCACAGGAATACAACCAATAGTAATACAAGAACCATGTACAAAAATATTATCGCCTGGATTTAACCAATCTGCCAATTTTTTATCGGAAGCATTTGGATAACCCACTCTGAAAGACAAATAATAATTACTGGTTGGATTGAAAGCGTCAATGGTATAAAAACCTTCGGGAGTTTGTCTATCCCCTGAACGGCGTTTGGGGCCTAAAACACCTGTACTGGAACAAAAATCATACACTTTAATGAGTTGAAATTTTCCTTCTTGTTTGTTTTTTGCCCACACTTCAAATTTCTGTTCCTTTTTGAAAACTCTAAAAAACAGGTCAAAATTAGAAGTATTCACGCCTTTGGAAGCAAGCATTTCATCAACGACTTTACCCTTAGATTTTAACGCTTCTCTTACTCTTGGAAAACGTAATTGTGCTTGGTAAAAATCAATGGGCGGATTTGTTAAAGAACATAACAAAACAAACAGCGGAATATAAAGTAGCAGTTTTTTCATAGTGATTTATATGGGGGAAAAATTTGGATGCAATTTATGAATTTTGAGGCTAAAGACAATTTTCTGGAAACGTGGATTAGTACAAAAGTTATTTTACGTGAAAATTCTTAAATTCGTACTCAAAAATTAAATATGACAATTACAGAATTCAATAACTCACTCACAGCGTTAAATCCTCCGCAAAATATCTCTGAAATCCTTGAGGCACTCTGGTACGATGGAAAAGATGATTGGGAATCGGCTCATAATATTGCTCAGTCGCAGGAAGGAACACAAGCCTATGACCGCCTTCATGCGTATTTGCATCGCAAAGAAGGTGATGACTGGAATGCCAATTATTGGTACAGAAGAGCCAAAACAACTATGCCTAATGTCAGTTTGGAAGAAGAATGGAGACTTTTGGTAAACCAGTTCTTGGCAGTTTAGTTTTAGTCTTTGCGTTTTTATTCGTAATTTAACATATCATTTCACATCATTTTAAGCCACAAATTGCACAAATTAGGTAATTTTTTCAGGTTTCTTACAAAGTTGCCTGCATAATTTTATCTGACTGGTGTTATTTGTGGCTTCAATATATAACTCATAATAGCCTGACTCTAAACATTTTAATACATTTCCATAAGTAGTGGTATAAAATTTGTCTTATTACAAATAACAAATAAACAGACCCTAATGTCAAAACGATTTACTTCCTTACTAAAACTCATTTTTACTAAGAAAAACATATTTTTAATCCTTGCATTGGCAACTTTTGGCTTGGCGATGCTCATGTTTTTCATCACCAAGAAAGGTCCTGTAAGTGCTACTGAAGACAAATATCTGTATAATATTCAGACCAAAGTTCAAGAAGAAATTCGTTCTTCAAATGAAGATTTAGCAAAAGTTGTAACCTTAGTTTCACAATCAAAAGATACCACTTTTTCTCACCTCAAAACAGGCACAATTCATCCCTATTTCATCTTCAAAAATAGTAGGTTAATTTTCTGGTCTGACCACCGATTTATACCAGAATATCAAGCAGTTGAAGGTAATTATAACCTCAAATCCATTCAAACGCCAGAGGGGAAATTTATTGTAAATCGCCGTTTAGTGATTGGTACGCCCGATAATTTTGAAATATTTTCGGTAGTCACTTTATTCCGTCAATTTGAATCGGAAAGTAATCACATCAAAACCAATTACAATCCTAATATTTTCACCGCCGACCCACAACAAATTGAGACATCGCCAGTTGCTGCAACGCACCTAAATATGTATTCTGAAACGAAGGAATTTTTATTTTCGGTAACTCCTTCAAAAATTGATAACTTAAAAAACCAATCCATTCCTTCAAATGTCATTCTTTTGGGACTATTGAGTATGTTTTTTTTGGTGGTTTATCTATTTGCATGGATTTGGTATTTGAACACAACGCACCGTTATGGTAGAGGTTTTTTACTGCTCATGGGGTATTTTTTGTTATTTAGAGCCATCATGCTTTACTACAATATTCCTTTTATTTTCTACGAATCAGCACTTTTTAATCCTAAATTTTATACCTCATCAATCATTGCTCCGTCACTTGGAGATTTGCTTTTAAATCTTACAATTATTATCATTTTATTGATTTATTTGGTAAATAATTACTATAAAATGAAGCGATATTTTTGGTTATTACACTTGCCAGACATTGCAAAAAAGATAATATCAGTAATAATTATTATTCTGAGTTTTAGCGTGTTTCAAGGTTTTTACCGACAATTACAAAATGTCTATGAAAAATCAGCTTATCAATTAGACCTTGCCCTAAATATTGATTTTTTAGAAAAACCTTTAAAATTATCTTCATTGGGTGGGTTTGTGTTGCTTTCAATTGTTTATTTTTTAGCCACACACTTATTGACGAATCTTGTTATAAAACTTAATAGAAATGCCAAACGTTGGGGATTTTTTGCTCTTTTGATTGGCTTATTAATTTGGAGCATAATCATTCTGAGTCTTCAATCTTCAAACATTTTATTAATTCTCTTACATGGGCTTTATGTAGCTTCACTTTTGATTAGTCAGTTTCCTAAATTTTTATATACTTTCCGTTATCAAACTTCTATTTATTTCTTTTTGGGTGCGTTGGCGTGTGCAATTTTAGGAACGTATGTAATTCACCATCAAGCTATTAGAAAAGACTTTATTCAAAAACAGGCTTTTGGAAATAAATATTTGGCTGAAAATGATGAAATCGGAGAATTTAAACTTAGCAAGGCCAATGTAGATATTAGTAAAGATTCTACCTTGAAAGAATTGATAAAATCAGCGTTATTACCTCGTGAACAAGTTCAGAATTTTATCCGAAGAGAGATTTTAGATAGTTATTTTGACTATTACGACACCGAAGTTTCGGCTTTTGATGTTAATGGAAAATCATTAGATAACGTTTCGGATGCACTCAGTTTTCAAGATTATGAGAATAAATACAAAACGCAAAAATATCGGACAGATTACAATAATTTGTTTTTCATTAACGATGTTAGCAATGGTTATCAAAAGCAATACATTGATTTTATTCCCTTATTAAACGCTGAAAATAAAGCAATTGGCTACGTTATCATTGACTTGCGAAAGCGTAATGATGCAACCCGTGACGCTGCACTTGCGGATTTACCAACCAGTGGCGAAGAACAATTGGAAGCCAGTAATTATAGTTATGCCGTTTACGAAAATGGACGAATTATCAAATTGGGCGGAAAAAATTATAATTACGAGCGTAAAATGCCGCTCAGTTTAGTAGAAGGCAAACAAATTAGCGAAGAAGGAATTATTGACAACGGTTACAATCACGTAGCAGTTACTAATAAAAATGGACGTAAAATTGTGGTTTCGTCAGAACAAATTAGCCTTGCCACCATTTATTCTAACTTCTCATTTTTGTTTCTCATTTTGGTTGTAACCATCATTTTTATTATTTTGGTTTATGCCATTCGCTATGGATTTTCAAACCTGAATGTCAATTTTGCGACCAAAATCCAGATTTATCTCAATGTTGCCTTCTTACTTCCACTTATTTTGGTAGTCGGTATTACGCTCAGTATTATTGGTACAAAACTATCTGAAAGTCAAGAACAGTCGTATGTAAGTCAAACTGAAAATGCTGGAATCAGTATTTTACCTGCCGTTGATAGGTTTATTCAAGGGAAAATGAGTAAGCAATTCTTGACTGATACGCTCAAAAATATTTCAACAAATACCAAAAAATACGTTAGTGTTTTTGACACAACAGGTCGTTTATTGGCAACCAATAAATTATTAAGTTACGAAACTGGAATTGTTTCAACTTACTTAAATCCAGAGGCTTATATCAGAATTATTGAAGAAAAAGAACACAATGCCATCATTCCAGAATCAATGGGAAATCTAAATTTCATGGGTTCTTATGTAGGAATAAATGCCAATGATGGAACATTAGCAGGTGTGGTAAGTATTCCTTTTTACGACTCAAAAGTGGCTTACGAAAAAGAAGTTGGAGCTGTTATTGGTTCTTTACTGAATACATTTACCACGATTTTCTTGGGTTTATTACTACTTTCATACTTCGCTTCGAATGTATTAACTGTTCCATTGCGACTGATAACCAACAAGTTACGAAAAGTAGATTTGAGCAAACCAAGTGAACCACTTGCCTGGCGTTCAGATGATGAAATTGGCGTTTTGATAAAAGCCTACAATGATATGTTGGTAAAATTGGAAGAATCGAAAGTGGCTTTGGCAGATACTACCAAACAGTCGGCTTGGCAACAAATGGCAAAACAAGTGGTTCATGAAATCAAGAATCCACTTACACCGATGAAATTGTCGTTGCAATTGCTACAACACAAATTATCAAGAGGTGCAACGATTGATACTGCCCAAATAAAAGACCAAATTGAATCTTTAACAGGACAAATTGACAATTTATCGTACATCGCCAATTCATTCTCAGATTTTGCTCGTTTGCCAATTCCAAAACGTGAGGTTTTTGATTTTGTTTATGAGGTAAATAAAGTAGCCAATTTATTCTTTGAAGACAAGAAAATTAATATTTCAAAAGACGTTCCGAACAAAGCCGTAATGGTTTGGGGTGACCGTCAATTGACAGGCAATATCATCAACAATCTTTTGATGAATGCCATTCAATCTGTACCTTCTGAACGCAAACCTGTTATTAGAATCAAGGTTGAAATCAATACAGAATCTGTAACTTTTAGCATTACAGACAACGGAATTGGGGTCTTGAAAGAAAATCATAGCAAAATTTTCATGCTTGATTTCTCTACTAAAGCCGAAGGAACAGGCGTTGGGCTTGCCCTTGCCAAATGGGTAGTGGATAATTCAAAAGGAAGTATTTGGTTTGATACCGTGCAAGATGTGGGAAGTACGTTCTATTTTACACTGCCTTTGGCGATATAAAAATTATGACAGGAATCATCAATTATGAAACGTTTTTATTAACTGGTATTTTGCTAAATGTCACTCCTGGGAATGATACTATTTTTATTATCTCAAGAAGTATGGCTCAGGGGAAAAAAGCTGGAATAATGTCAGTTTTAGGAATCGCTACGGGAAGTATTGTTCATACTTTTTTGGCGGCGTTTGGTTTGTCCATTATCATTGCAAAATCGATTTTGGTTTTCAATATTGTAAAGTACGCAGGTGCAATTTATCTTTTATATATTGGTTTCAAAATGCTAACAGATAAAGCCGTTTTGAATACCGAAAATCTATTAGAAAGTCCAGAAACAGACTATTTTAAAGTCTATCGAGATGGCGTAATAACCAATGTCTTAAACCCCAAAGTTGCCTTGTTTTTCATCGCTTTTTTGCCCCAGTTCATTAATTCAAACGTAAAAAACACCGTTTTACCATTTCTTACGTTGGGTTTCTCGTTTACGGTTACAGGTACAATTTGGTGTTTAATTTTAGCTCTTTTCGCTTCCACATTTTTTTCAAAATTGAAAGGAAACACAAACATTACCAATTATATCAATAAGATTTGTGGCATAACACTCATTGCCCTTGGAATAAAAGTGGCTTTGACGGAAAGAAGGTAATTTCGACTTATATAAGTTTCTCAATCTGAATGCTTAAACCTTTCAAAATTCGATAAATATCGAAAACTTCATCAGCTACACACGAAAAATCCTTACTAATAGCATATTCATTATCGACCAATGCCATAAAATACCAATCTCTTCCAATAATATAACTTCCAAATATTGGTTTCTGATTATTATTTAGCTTTTGAGCAACCAACATGGCAATTAAAGCCTGACCAGTTGGGTCACCATTAGGGTCAGTCTGTCGTTTATACTCACTCAAACAAAAATAGGGTATTTTAGGATTTCGAAATCCCGTTGCAATCATTCCATCAACTTTACCACTTAACTCATATTCACCAAGCGTTATTGAAAGCTCTCTTTCTAAAAAATATGAGTATTTTTGATTCGCAATATCTGAAAATACAATTAATGGACTGATAAATTTATTTTCAAGCTCAACTTCATTCCAGTTATCTCCCCCAAGAGTAAGATATTTTTCACTCAGATTTGACAAGTATCTTGTTTCATAAGCATCAGCTTGGTACTCATGAGCTAACAGTTCTTCTAAAATAGGTAATCTTCTAACTTGTTGTAAGCCGAAGGTCTCTTCAATTTTATCTAAAGTCCATTCTCTAAAATTACTTTTATACATGATTTCTAAATAGTTTTATTCAAATTTACGAAATATAAACCCCACAAGCAATCTCAAAAGTCTTTCCACTTTCCAAAACCAAAAGTCCATCGCCTGAATTATAAGCGTCGGTATTTCCTGTCATTGGCTCAATAGCGATACAATCTCGACTGGCAGGAATATACACTACCGTAAAAGTAAAACCACCTTTCATACCCTCTTGCCAAACATTCAAACTCATGTTTTTCTTAGGAGAATGTAGTTTTGAAACAATTTTACTCGACGTTTTCATCGCAAAAACGGCATCTAACGTTTTCCCTTTCAAGTCCATTATTCCTGAAAAATTTACAGGGATTTTATCTACTGAAATCATCTGACTATCAGCACTATATTGATGGGTCGCTGGAAAATCAATCTGCCAATCATCGGCTTTTTCTCCTTCAATTTTAAAGTATGGATGCCAACCCAAAACCATTGGCATATCTCTTGTTCCTGTATTTTTGATAGAATAATTAATTTCTAAACCTTCATCAGAACTAAAAATATGGGAAATTTCCAACACAAAAGGAAAAGGAAAACCTAAAGCACCACCATAATAAGAATATCGCAAAGTCAAGATGGCTTCTACTTCATTAACGGTTTCTTCTATAACTTCAAAAGGAGCAAAACTCACCAATCCATGAATAGCATTTTTCAGACCAATTTCATTGACAGCTAACTGATAATCAACATTTTGAAAATTATATTTACCATTTCTTACCCGATTTCCCCAAGGAAATAAATGAGCTGATGGGTAAGCATTCATACCTGCTAAAAGTTTTTCAGCCGTATTTCCACATTCAATTACATGATGAAGATGACCATCTTTTTGCAAAGTCATTTTACGAATCATTCCACCAAATTCTGGCAAAATATATAAAGCCTCACCCGTTTCTGGATTTGTCAAAACATATTCTGTAAAATGTCCGAAAGGTTCTTTTGTGATTTTCATAATATTGATATTCGTTTCTTGATGTTTGGTTTTTGATATTGGGTTTTCGTTTTTTGATGTTTCACTTAACAAATATCGAAAAAAGAACATCCAATAAAATTACATTTCACCTTCAACTCCCAAGCCGAAAAGGGCAAAATCATATTTTGCAGGGTCATTTGGGTCAAGTTTTTTGAGATTTTCTGTTAATTCTACCGCCGTCGTCCAATCTGGTTTAGGTCTTTGAATAAGTCCCAAATGGCGTGCAACTCTATCAACATGGACATCGCAAGGGCAAATCAATTGTGATGTTTTTATATTTGTCCAAATACCAAAATCAACACCTTTATCGTCCTGACGAACCATCCATCTCAAAAACATATTGATACGCTTGCAAGAAGAATTTCTGATTGGCGTAGCAATGTGTTTTCTCGTTCGTTCTGGAAAATCTTCTAAACTAAAAAAACGGTCATGAAAATTTATCAGATGCTGTTTGGTATTCAATTCTTGATTTGAATTTTCATACAAAAATGCTTCTTCTAAGCTTTCATGTCTATGATAAAAGTCTTGAAACCAAGCGATAAAATACAGGGTATCGGTAGCATTGAAGGTACGATGTTTGAAATTCAGAAGACGTTTTAAGTCAGAATCTTGATGATTAACTACAAAATCATACGGCGAATTATCCATCAACTCAATCAATTCTTTACACTTATTGATGATGGTTTTACGCTGCCCCCATGCCAAAACTGCCGCCCAAAAACCCATGATTTCAATATCTTGTTTGCGTGAAAAAAGATGAGGAATACAAACGGGGTCGTTGGGAATAAAATTTGGCTGATTGTACTGCAAATACTTTTCTTCTAATAAATCAGCAACGTAGGAAGTCATTTTGAGAGTGGGATGAATGGTAAAGTAATATTCAAAGCGAAAAGCGATTTGCGAGAAAGCGAATGATTAAATTACTGTAAGCCAATAACTTTCATGCGTTCTATTTTGCAAATTCCCTACAACCAACACTTGTTTTACTTAATTTTTGAGCCAAAGAAAGCAATGATTCTTGAAGGAATGGAAAATACCCAAACGATAACTGTGTAGAGAAAAGCAAAGGTAGCAATGGCTGGAAATGCCAATGTATAGAGGACATTAAATACGATATGTCCGAAAGTGATTTGTCGTTTGTTGCGTGGCATTGTTAACAGTATTCAGTAACCAATTAACAGTTATCAGTAAAAAAAGTTTACCAAAAGCAAAATAATTCATTTTCGGATAACTGTTTACTGATAACTGTTCACTGAATTAAGGGGTCATATAGCTTATTTCAGCTCTAATTCGTTTATCAGAAGGATTCAATTTTTCAAATGCTCTTGGCGATAATTTGATTATTACTTTATCGCTACCAATATCTGGTAATTTTCCAACCACTTTTACCCAAATACTTTGTCCGTTTGATGAATTTTTCACGTTCACGAGTGTTCCAATTGGAGCTGAACGGTGAAGAGCTAAATATTTTCCAGATTTATCTTCTACATCTATTAATTCTGCTAAACCTGTTTCAATCGTTTTCTTATAACCTGATGAAGTTTTTGAAGTTTCGGACGATGTTTTCGCATCGCTAACATCTGGTTCTGTTGTTGGTTTTGTATTTATTACATTACTGCCCAAATTAGTATCTTCAACTTTTACTACTTCTCCTTTAGCTGGTAAATCTCCTGCTTTTTTAGCTCTCTCATATTCTCGGGCATCAACAATAAGTACTTGACCTGCTGTCAATTGGTCAGTCGTTAAGTTATTCCACTTTCGCACATCTGCCATTGTAACTTTGTACTTCGTTGCAATTGAGTATAAACCTTGTCCTGATTCTACCACGTGCGAAACCATTTTCACCGATTCTGTTGGTGTTGGTATAGTTGCTGGCGGAGAAGGTACAGATTTATTCACAGGAGCAGTTGCTACCACATAACCTTTATAAGGAATTTTGATAGTTTGCCCAACCTGAACGCTTTCAGAAACACCTGGATTGGCTGCCTTAAACTCAGCAACTGAACTTCCATAGCGTTTTACAATTGAAAATAAAGTCTGCTTAGGAGCTACTTTATACAAAACAAACGACTTACCTCCCTCCCTTTTTAGTCCAATAGAATCTTTTACGGTTTCAGCAGAAAAAGACGAGAACATCACTGAGGTTAAAGCACAAGTAAGAGCTGTTTTAAGGGCGGATTTTGGGTTATAGTTCATAACCGATGAATTGAGTTTCATTTTTAACATATAACAAAGTATCGGATTTCACTGTAAAAGTATCTATTCCAACACCTTCGGTTTCTGCAATGAGGTCGTTTAGTAAAATTTCTCGCTCTCTATTGGTCACTAAAAGATAGTTTTGGAATGATTTCTCTCTGTAAATATAATAAGAAATTATAATCTTGTTACTTATTTCGAGATAATCTACTGCTTTTTGGGCTTCTATCCCCAATAAACGATACAAAAATTTAAAAATTGTAGGAAAATGAGGGCTATCTTCAGGGTAATGAATTACCGATGAAGTAGCTGTGTGATTGTCTAATTGAGTGATGGAAGGTCTATTTTCATGCAACTCAATATTTTTATAGATTGGATAATTATTTTCTAACTGATAAACGACTAATATATCATCTTTAAAATCAAAGAAAACCCAGTTGTCTAAACGTTGAATCACCTCTCCAGTTTGTATATTGAGGATTAAAACGCCTTCTGGTTCTGGTTTTTGTTGAGACGAATATTTATGTAAAATCAAGTATTCTTTGAATATGCCCACTAAACCTAACCACCAAGACTTTTCGGGACGATTGTTTTCCCATAATACATTTCCTGTCAATAAATTAATGCCCGAAAAACTCACTTGACGACTTAATTCATCACGAATTTCTAAAGCAGCATAATCACCGCCAAAAGCCGTATTCCAAATTTTCCCTGATAATGTATGATTGATTTTTTGTTTCATTGCTGATATTTTCGCAAACTTTTACTTTACCACTGCCAAACGACTTACTAAAGTCTCCTCCCCTTTTGCATTGCCACTAAAAATTAAATAAATCCCCGTTTCTACCCGCCCACCAGATAATGTACGACCATTCCAAACGGCTGTTCCTCCATTGGCACGAGTTTCATATACTAAATTTCCTGCTACATCCGTAATTTTTACGTAAGCATTTTCGACTAATCCTTCAATCCCAATTTGTCCTTCAAAATCTGGTCTGACTGGATTGGGGAATACTTTTACGGCATTTTCATCTTGCTTTGAACTTCCTTCAGTTGCCGTTCCTCGATACGAAATCATCCCTTTTGTTGTTCGAATATAAATTTCGCCAGTTTTAGGTTCAGCCGTAATATAGGATATTTCATTGGTGGGTAGTGGTGAGTTTTTTTCGGTGAAATTGCTAACTAATTCTGTCCCGTCTGAATTGAACAAAAAGATACCATTTTTAGTCCCCATCCATTTTCTATTACCACCATCAACTGCAATAGCCGTAACGGTTTCGTTGCCCAACAATCGTCTTCGTTCAAATACAGGTGTATAAGCATCAAAATTCTTCCCACTAAAAACAGCATTAGGACTATCAAAAACCACAACACCTCTGTCTGTGCCTACCCACATTTGTCCATCTTGGTCTAATGCCAAAGACTTTACAGAATTACTTGGCAAGTTTCCTGAGCCAACACCTGTATAAATCAATTGTCGTTGTTTTTTAGGATTTTCCACTAATATTCCCCCATAATCCCCTTGTCTTACCCAACGATTTCCGTCTAAGTCTGTTACAACAGAATCTTTCCGAGTCTGATAAAGTGTATCGGTACTACTTGGGCTAAAAGTTCTATAATTTCCTTGAGCATTACTCAACAATCCATTTGTATAATCAGCCAGCCAATATTTCCCTTGTGTGTCAGCTTGCAGTGTTTTGGGTTGAACAATTTTAATTTCAGTAATTTTATTTAATTTAAAATTATCTGTATTTAAAATATTTATAGAATTTAAAGTTTTTACAAAATATTCTTTATTATTTATATTTTCGATATTTTCAATTTTTTCTGAAAATTTGAGAAAATTATTATATTTACCATTCTGATACGTAAAAATTTCGCCAATATCAGAAGCCAATATTAATCCATTTTGATAATTACTAATGGATAAATTTCGATTGATTAAGGTATTCCAATTTCCAAAAAATTGAAGATTGATATTTGAAGCAAACTTTGCTCCTCTGATTCCCTGTGAAGTTGATAAATAAATACTATCAGGTGTGAAAACCGTTTTATAAATATTGATTAATGAGCCATTATTACCTAAATTTTGATACGTTTCTCGAATATCTTGTTTCTCAATATCTAAAACCACTAAACCGAAGTCGAAAGCCAAATAGGCTATTTTACCTTTAACTTCAATATGGTTTGCTTTTTTATTTCCTTGAACTGAAGTTGATTCTTTCAATAAAGGGACATTGAATATTTTGAGAGGTTCACCATTGGAATTGACGGTCAATAAATCAATATTTCCAGACTGATAGGCAATAACCAGTGTTTTTGTGATTGAATTATACTTAATTTTAGCAATACTTGTTTCTGTTAAACCATCAATTTTCGATAATTTAATGGCTTGATTATCAGCAGTATCGTAGTAGAAAAAACCATTTTCGGAAACACAATAAATATTTCCTTCTACAATGGCAACATCTTTGGTATTCAAATAATTGAAATGTGTTTGCCAAGTACCAATTTGGGCAAAAGTTGTGAAACTGATTGAAAAAAACAAAAGGCACAACACAATGAATTGTCTGTGGAAAGTCGGACAATTAAAAGATAACTCCAGAAATCTTACTTTTACAAATGAAAACATTTTCTGCATCTTGCTTCGTAGCTATCGGTTTCACCTAACATTACTTGCTCTTGGGCGGCGGTTTTTCGGTATGAATAATTGGCTACATCTCCACAAACTACACAAACTGCGTGTACTTTGGTGATGTACTCGGCAATTGCCATCAATGCGGGCATTGCTCCGAATGGTTTACCTTGAAAATCCATATCGAGCCCTGCAACGATAACTCGTTTGCCTGAACTGGCAAGGCTATTTACTACTTCAACTATTCCTGAGTCAAAAAATTGTACTTCATCAATACCAACTACGTCACAATCGCCAGAAAGCAATAAAATTTCTTGTGCAGACTGAATGGGTCTGGAGCGAATCATTAAAGAATTATGCGATACAATGTTTTCTTCGTGATAACGTGTGTCCAAAGCAGGTTTAAATATTTCTACTTTCTGCTTGGCAATTTTAGCCCGATTGAGACGGCGAATGAGTTCTTCTGTTTTGCCAGAAAACATAGAACCACAAACGACTTCTATCCAACCTGTACGTTTTTCGTTTTGCTGATGTTGATTATGATAAGGCTCAATAAACACGTTTTTAATGGAATAGTTAAGGGTGAAAATAATTGTTTACGAAGATACGAGATTTTGGAGTTAGTGGAAAACGAATCAACATTTGTAATATTTTTTAGGTAAAATAAGAATAATATCGCTCCAAGTATAAATATTATAGAAATCTAAAAATAATACAATTGAAGATGATTCTAATTTGACTTTTTAAAGACGATTTTGTATTTTTGATATTATTCACCCACACTATCACTAAAATACCATGAAAACAATTAATCAATGGCTCGCCGAATATGGTGAAAGTCATCAAAACCCCACGAACAAAACTGTCCACTGGATTTGTGTTCCACTCATTTTCTTCAGCGTTGTTGGTTTACTCTTCAGTATTAAACTCTCTTTTTTTAATCTTGGTGACATTGAAGGTAATGTAGCCTTAATTGTATTAGGATTAACTTTAATTTATTACTTCTCTTTGTCCAAAACACTCTCTATCGGGCTTCTACTATTTGCTGCTGTGTGTACTTATCTTTGTTATGTCATTGAACAATCTGGATTTGCCCCACTTTGGCAAGTTTGTATCACTGTTTTTGTATTGGCTTGGATTGGTCAATTTTGGGGACATAAAGTAGAAGGCAAAAAACCTTCATTTTTCAAAGACTTACAATTTTTAATGATTGGCCCCGCTTGGTTAATGAGTTTCATTTATGAGCGGCTGGGAATTAGTTATTAAGGTATGAGGTATGAGGTATGAGGTATGAGGCTATTTCACATTTGAGTTCCACAATACTAAGACATTTTCAAAAAAACTCATTTATTTATAGCTCCCACTTCAACATTTTAACTCATACCTACGACCTTATACCTAAAAATAGCCATCCATACTATTTTAGGATAAAACCGCATCAAGTAGTTCATATTTGATGCGGTTTTGTTTTGTAATTCATTCAGAACAAACTTTAAAAACCAAAGCTTAAATTATATCATAATTTTAATCACCAAAACAATGTTCTTAATTTTCTTAGGTATTGTGGTATTAATGGCTGGATTTGCTATTAATACACCATCATTAACGTTTGCACGTTTTTCTCGTCCTGCTAAAGTGGCAGGTGGCATTTTTATTATTTTAGGTTTATTTTCATCGGGTATTAAACAAATTAATGCAGGTGAAGTAGGCGTTCAGTCATTATTTGGAAACGTCGGACAAAGTACCCTTTCAAGTGGTTTAAATTTTGTAAATCCTTTTGCAAAAATTGAAACGTTTGACATTAAAACTCAAAATTATACTATGTCTGCGGTTCATGATGAGGGACTAAAAGAAGGTGATGACGCTATTAGGGTTTTAACGGCAGACGGATTGGAAGTAATTATAGACCTAACCGTTTTGTATAAGGTTATTCCAAGTGAAACGCCCAAAATTTTAAGAGAAATTGGGGTTGATTATCAGAACAAAATTGTTCGCCCGATTACTCGGACTAAAATCAGAGATAATGCTGTTTATTACGATGCAGTGTCACTTTATTCAACAAAAAGAGAGGAGTTTCAAAATCGTATTTTTAAATCTATCGAAGTTGATTTTAAAACAAGAGGGCTTTTTTTAGAGCAACTTTTGATTAGAAATATTAATCTTCCAACATCGGTAAAACAAAGTATTGAATCTAAAATCAATGCTGAACAAGATGCACAAAAGATGCAATTTGTACTTCAAAAAGAAAAACAAGAAGCTGAACGTAAGCGTGTTGAAGCACAAGGCATTGCTGACTACCAAAAGATTTTATCACTGGGGTTGAGTGATAAACAGTTACAGTATGAATCAATTTTAGCTCAAAAAGAAATTGCAAAATCACCCAATACGAAGGTAATTATTATGGGAGGAAAAGGAAATGCTCCATTCATTTTGGGAGATAAATAACAGCAGTGAACAGTGAACAGTGAACAGTGAACAGTGAACAGTGAACAGTGAACAGTGAACAGTGAACAGTGAACAGTGAACAGTGAACAGTGAACAGTGAACAGTGAAAAAGCCATTTCGGGAATTATTAGTTCCCAAAATGGCTTTTTTTTTATACTTTTTTATTTTTGTTCACTGATAACTAATAACTGTTCACTGATAACTAATAACTGTTCACTGATAACTGATAACTGTTATTTCACTTGTCCATTGACAATATCTTGAAAAAACTGGTCTAAACGAGGCATAATGATAATGTCCGTTCGGCGGTTTAGCTTGCGATTGGCGTCATTGCCTGTAAATTCTTTTGGGGAATATTCAGAGCGTCCGCCTGCATACATTCTATCAGGAGAAACACCAAATCTTGTTTGAAGTAAACGTACAATTGTAGTTGCTCTTTTGGCACTTAAATCCCAGTTATCTTTGATACAATCTGCCGAAATAGGCGAACTATCTGTATGCCCTTCTACCAAAATATCTAAATCACGATGGTCGTTGAGAGCTTTTGCTAACTTTTCTATCACAAATTCTCCTCTCTGGCTCATATTCGTGTTATTTGAAGGAAAAAACACTTTATCTGATACAGAAATACTCACCAATCCCTTTTTTACTTTGATATTCAAATCTTCATCTGAGAAATCATTTAAAGCACGTTTTAGAGCTACCATAAACGATAGATTCAATGAATCCTTACGCTGAATTGTTGCGTTAATATTTTCAATATATTGGCTTTGTTCGTTGAGGGTTTCCAACGATTTTTTGATACTCTCTGCCCCTGCTTTACTAACCATTGTCAGGTCAGTCATGCGGTCTAAAAGTCGGGTATTGGTTTTCTTCAAAAAATCTACTTGGTCTTCAAGCACTTTGATATGCTTAGCCCGAACTTCCAACTCTTTTTCTTTCTGTCTTGTGCTTGTTTCGAAGGTTAAAATCTGTTTATCACGGTCTTTGATGTCAATTTTAGCTTTTGATAAGGTATTCCGAGAAGTGGCTTTGAAACTTGAGTATTCATCTTGCATTTCCACATATTTTTTCTTACTTACACATGAGGACGTGACTAATACAAACAAAATAAATACAGTAATTCTGTTCATGGGTATATTGATTTTTAATGGGTTACGTTCAAATCTTTTCAGATTCAAATTTTAGCGGTCAGCTAATCAATATACTATCAAAAACCGTGCTGTTTTTATCTCAAAAGGATATGAAAAATGACTTCTCAACAAAAAAAGTCGTTAGCAAACACTTAAATATCTGAATATCTAAGTGTTCGCTAACGACTTGAAAATTATTTTTTAACAATTATTTTTGCCCATTTGCCAACATTTGGAAGAATTGGTCAAGTTTTGGCGTTACGATAATTTCTGTTCTACGGTTATTTCTACGTCCTGTTTCGGCTGTATTGGCTTCTTTCGGAGCATATTCTGAACGTCCACCAGCAGTCATGCGTTCTGGAGCAATACCGAATTTAGTTTGTAATAAACGAACAACTGAAGTGGCACGTTTGGCGGATAAATCCCAGTTATCTTTAATACAATCTGTTGAAATTGGCACATTGTCGGTGTGTCCTTCCACCAAAATATCTAATTCTTTATGGTCGTTCACGACTTTAGATACTTTCTCTAAAACAACTTCTGCTTTTGAGTTAATCATTGCACTACCCGACTGAAATAACATTTTGTCAGAAATAGAAATATAAACTACTCCTTTTTTAACTTCTACTGTTACGTCCTCATCGTTAATATCTGCCAATGAACGTTTTAAAGTCATCACTAAAGCTAAATTCAATGAATCTTTACGTTGCACCGACGAGTTCAAATCTTTGATATATTTACTTTGGTCGTTAAGCGTTTCTAATGATTTTTTGATGCTTTCTGCTCCTGCCTTACTCACGATTGAAAGGTCTGACATTCTATCCAAAAGGTTGGTATTTGTCTTCTTTAAATAGTCAATTTGGTCTTCTAATGCTTTCACTTGTTTTGCTTTCGCTTCTACTTCTCCCGCTCTGTTTTTGAGGTCTGACTCTAAAGTAATTTTTGATGTTTCACAATCTCTCAATTCTGTACGCACTTTAGCAATACTATTTTCAGAACTTGCTTTGAAAGCTGAATACTCCGCCTGAGCCTCAGCCAATTTTTTCTTACTTACACAAGACGACATCATGGCGATTGATGCGGCTAACAAAATTATTTTTTTCATATTTTGATGCTATTTGTTGGTTTTGAATTTGTGTTGTTACCGTATTGAGAACGAAATAAAGCCATAAATCTTACCTTTTTGTCATGCTTTATCGTTTTATATTTTCAAGTATATCTTGTTAAAAAATCATACCAGACATCCATTTTCACTCTACTTTAGGAATATCTTTCCAAAATGTGGTATATCTTGGACTTATTTTTCCAGCATTGCCTTGCCAATTGGATTTACTTCCCTGAACGGCAAAAGTGATGGTGTCTTTTCCAAATTTTGCATTAACCAAATCCATCAATTTGCTGATTTTCTGCGACTTACCATCAGCCTCTTGTCTAAACAAGTTTCCTTGAATGGCATCATTTGGCACCAATCCTGTTACGCAAACACCTGCTTTTTTATAATCATAACCTTGCACAAAAATTTGTTTCAGCCCCCAAATAACTTTTTGCTGAATTTCCATTGTGCTATTTGTCGGAATATCAAAATTTAAGGTGATGCTATTATAAAATTGAGCTTTTTTATTAAAAGGGTTTGTTCGAATATAGATACTCACAGCATTGGTACAACTTTGCTGACTACGTAATTTTTCGGCACATTTACTCGCAAAAGTTGTTAGAGCTTCTTCCAAATCTTGTAACGTATTTACATATCTTCCAAAAGAACGAGTATATTGAATGGCTTTTTTTTTATCCGTTACTTCCGTCAAACTCAAGCATGATTCCCCTTTGAGTTCTCGATAAAGTCTTAAGCCAACTATCGAAAAATGTTTTCTAATAAAATTCTCTGGTAATTTTGTAAACTCTAAAGCTGTATTTACATTATGATTTTTCAAGAATTTACCGTGCTTTCGCCCAATTCCCCAAACACTTTCAATGGGTGTTTCTGTCAATACTTTTTCTAAAACTTCTTTGGAATCTATCACAAATACACCTTCGATTTTATGATATTTTTTGGCGTAACGGTTAGCCACTTTTGCTAAAGATTTTGTAGGAGCAATGCCAATACTGACTGGAATTTTAGTCCATTTACCAATTTTGTGCTTCACTTCTACTCCAAAATCATATAATTCTTCGTCAGGAATAATGCTTAAATCCAAAAAGGCTTCATCAATGCTATACACTTCCACGGCTGGACAAAGGTCGTTTAAGCAATTCATTACTCTTGAAGAAATATCTCCATAGAGTGCGTAATTACTTGAAAAATACTCAAGTTGTTTTTTGTGAATATAATCTGAAATTTTGTGAAGAGGCACGCCCATTTCAATGCCCATATCTTTGGCTTCTTGAGAACGAGAAATGACACAACCATCATTATTGGAGAGGACAACGACAGGAATATCTCGTGCAGAAAGGGAGAAAATACGCTCGCAGGAAACATAAAAATTATTACAATCTGCTAAACCAAACCATTTGTTCATCTGAATTTTCGGCTTAGACCTTTCACCACGCCAAATACCCTAAAATCGTCTGATTCTTGAATTTCAACGGGCTGAAAATTGGGATTTTTAGAAATCAAAAAGAGCTTATTTCCCACTCTTCTGATGATTTTTGCCATGTAGAAATGATTTAAACTACAAATTACAATGTCATTCTCACGGTAATTAAGCGTAGTATCAACTATCAAAATATCACGGTCTGAAATTCCCGCATCAATCATTGAATCTCCTCGGGCTTCTACCAAATAACAAGTGTGTTTTTTAACGCCATGAAATTCATTCAAATCCAATGTTATATCTACATAATCATCGGCAGGACTCGGAAAACCCGTTGCTGATGTACCACATTCTACGGGCATGAGGTATTTATTGAGTTCAACAATGTCTGAATCGTTGATACTAAAAAACTGGATTTCACCGTCGTAAGTTAATGTCATAGTCGTCAAAATTTCTCAAATATAATACCATTTGTTTGATTTGAACTTTCGCAAGCCCTATGTTTGTTGTGAAATTAATACATAATCTTTAAGTTAATGCAAGTAGAATTAGTAAGAGTTGACGATGCCTTTCACTTTGAGGCACAAGGAATGTCGGGCGTACCCGTACACATAGATGCTGCCGAAAATATTGGCGGACACAACGCAGGCTCTCGCCCGATGGAATTATTGTTGATGGGTTTGGGCGGTTGCACAGCCATTGACGTGATTTTGATTATGAAAAAACAACGTCAGGTGATTGAAGATTTGAAAATTTCAGTATCGGGAGAACGTGAAAAAATTGAAGGAACAGAAATGACTCCTTTTCGTAAAATCAACGTTCACTTTAAATTTAAAGGAAATATTTCGGAAGATAAAGCCAAGAAAGCCATTGAAATGTCGATGGAAAAATATTGTTCAGCCACGGCACAGTTAAGTCCTTCGGCAGAGATTACGCATAGTTTTGAGATTAATGCTTAAATAGTGGTTAGCGGTTGTATCAACTAAAAAATAACCGCTGACAGGGCAAAAGCCGCTGTCAGGGTTTTAGAATTAGCCCTGACAGCGGCTTTTTGCCCTGTCAGCGGTTAATCTCACTATCAATACAACACCGAACCGAGATAAACAAAAACCTGCCTCACTCTTAAAATTTTCATTCCCCCGAAAATGGAATAGAAATCGTTACCGACGTGCCTTTATCGGTATATAAATTTATTGTTCCGCTCAGATAATTCACCCTTGAACGAATATTTGTCCAGCCATTACTATCCGTTTTTACTTGATTTTCATCAAACCCTACCCCATCATCTTCTACGGTTAATGTAATATTGTTATCTTCTGAAAATATCACTTGAATTAATATTTCGGTAGCTTGAGCGTGTTTGAGGGAATTTGCCAATAACTCTTGAATGATGCGATAAACCATTAAACTTTTCTTATTTTCTATTTCAAATGGTTCTCCAAAATATTGAAAAATAATGATGGGTTCTGTACTATTTTGCTTAAAAACAAGGTCTTGAACGGCTCTAATCAAACCAAAATTACTCAAGGTATTGGGTTGTAAATTGCCCGAAATATTTCTTACTTCCGAACAAGCTTCATCAATCATCTGGGTTATTTTTTCTTGTGGCAAACCTCTTCCCGCCAAGATTTTCATCCGTGAAAGCATCGTTCCCAAACCGTCGTGCAATTCTTGGGCAACTCTCACTCTTTCCGATTCCTGACCGTTAATTAAAGCGTTGAGTGTTTCAATATGCAGGTTTTTGTCAATTTGAATGGCTTTTAATCGGCTTAATCTTCGGCGATTGATGAAAATGTAAGTGAAGAGTAATAAGAATAAAAGTGTCAAAATTATCGTGACAATGTATAATTGTTGCCTCGACCGAAGTTTATCTAATTCAATTTCTGCCAATTTTTTTTCGAGGGCAATTTTTGAAATGATAATTTTCTGATTTTCCAATAATCGGTACTCATTGAAGGAACGAACATCACTTTCGATTTTAGAAAAATAAATAGTCTCTAAAGTTTGCTTTGTTCTGATGGCATAGGCATAAGCCTGTGTATAGTTTTTTTTCCGATAATAATAATAATGCAGATTGTCATAAACGGATTCTCGAAGCTGAATGAGATTGACATTATTTTCGGTGACTTTTAGGCTTTCTTCCAGATAAACCATCATTTCATCGTATCTATTTAAGCCTTCCAAACATTTGGCCGTAAAGTATAGCGAAAGAGCTTCGAGCCAGTCAATTTTTAAGCGTTTGCCAATATCTAAACTAATTTTTGCATGAGCCATCGCTTTTTCGTACTGTTTTTGGCGAGCGTATAAGTCAGAATATGAAGAATGTAAACGCCCTCGAAATGCCTCATCGTGGATTTTGGTGTTCAAAAACTCTACTCTTTGTAGCATTTGTTGAGCCAAAACATAATTTTCATTGTGAATATTAATATTGGCTAAGTTTATTAAATGCCCGATTTCATTGCTATACTTCTTTTTGGTACGAAAATAATCAACCGCACTTTGAATATATTCCTGAGCATACTGTTTGATAAATGGTCTGTCCATAAAATAAGACCCGATTGCCCCACGAACATCATAGAAATTTGACGAGTCTTTAATTGCTCTAAAACACTCCATACTTTTCCGAAAATTGGTCAGCGGAGACGTATTCATACCACTAACTTTTTCTTGATTTTTGGCATACGCCCAATAAGTATAAGCTAAGCCCAAAGTATCACGTTTGCGTTCATATTTTTTCACTAAATCTTCTAATTGAGTTTGCGTATAAATAGCATCAATATTAGGGTAATTAGTATTTTGAGCCGTGACACTATAAAATTGAAGTAATACCAAAATTCCTATTAACTTCGTGGCGTATTTAAGACTATCCATTATTTTATACAATTTTTTATAGAAAAATAACCATTCAAATGATACGTATTTTATTAGTTGATGACCATAAAATATTCACAGAAGGCGTTACTTCTTTGATGTTACAGGAGCATGACTTTGAGGTAGTTGGCGAATGTCAAAACGCTGTACAAGTTAAAGAAACGCTACGGTCAAAAAAAGTTGATGTGGTATTATTGGATATAAACTTAGGTAAAGATAGTGGTTTAGACCTTTGTAAACATATCACTGAGAATTTTCCGTTGGTGAAGATTTTAGCCATGTCGATGTACAACGATGAAAGTTTTATTACTAAAATGATGAAGAATGGAGCTTTGGGCTACATTCTCAAAAATACTGGTGCTGAAGAACTTTTAAAGGCTATCCGAACCGTTAATTCTGGTAAAAATTATCAAAGTGCTGAGGTTATGGATATCATTATGAAAGGCATGACTCGACAAAAACAACAAGAGAAAAATCTCTATCAAATTCGTTTTACTCGTCGTGAAAAAGAGGTTTTGGAATTAATTGCTCTCGGAAAAACAACCCGTGAAATGGCTCAAGATTTATTCATTAGTGAAAAAACCGTAGAAACGCATCGAAGCAATTTATTATCAAAATTTGAGGTGAAAAATGTAGTAAGTTTATTAAAAATGGCAATGGAATACGGTTATGTGAAATAATGTAGGGGCGTATCGCATACGCCCGCATCGTAGGAATAGGCGTATGCGATACGCCCCTACATCATAAAAATAACACTACTTCTTATCAATCATCACAAAAACACTTCCCCATGCAGGAACGGTTACTTTAATTCCGTTGGCAGTTGATGCCGACAAGGCTTTAATTGTTGCATAATCTGACGGCCCACCCGCTACTCCTTTTGGTGCTGAACCATTGACTAAAACCTTTCTCGAAAACTCACCATTATCATTCCCGCCTGCCAAACTATACCAATAAAAACGATTGCCAACATTAAAATTCTTGGTTTTTACTTCTATCGTCTGTGGGTTGGGTGATGGATTAATTACCGTAACATTCATCTGTCCAGACGAATAAGTCGAAGCATAAGTTGTCATCGGAGCTAATGCACCGCCAGTTCCACCCATTAGTGTTGACACCATTCTGTCGCCCATACATTTTTGAAAATAATACATATAGTGAAATGATGGTCTTGGATTCCATCGAGGGTCATCAGCACTACCTCCGTCACTAAAAAGCCCGTGGTCATTGCCACCCTCCCAGCCATTTAGTAAATCCCAACGAGCTGCCAATCCATATTTATTTTTGATAGCTTCTCCTTGTACAACTACGGCAAAAAGTCCACTAATATTTGAAACTTGTTGTTTTGAGCCTTTTGCCCACATATTCCATTCTGAAAATGCAATTGGCTTCAATTCGCCACCATTACTATTCACTTCATTACTCACAAAATTCATCATTTGAGCAGGTATTGTTAATGCTCCATTTATAATTACTGATGCAGAAGAATTTTGGTCGTAAGGTGTAATATAATTATGAACAACGTAATAATCCGCCTTATTATTCAATTCTGGAATCATCGTTGAATTCCATGTTTTGGTTGTATTCGTTTGCCAAGATTGGGTTTGAGATTCTTGCATCACAGCTCCAATTTTGATTTTTACACCAATTTCAGCGGCTGCTTTTTTCATAGAATCAGCATAAACTTTAAAGTGTTTTGCATACAGCCCTCCTGTTAAAAATTCGGGTTGTCCATCTTGATTTTTAGAAACGTCAATTCTATAACCTGCTTCCCAATCAGCATAATTTTCGTTACCAATTTCCCAATATTCGGTTCTTCCTTTGTCATAACGTACCCACTCTGCGGCAAGATGTGCAGCAGTTGCTACTGGGTTTTTGCTCGTTCCGTATCGTGCAAAACTATAATTGATAGCTATAATACCTTTATTATTAGTCTTTTGTAACATATCGTAATAATTACTCAAAGAGCCACGCCAATTATCATTTGTCTGCCCATAAAAAAACCAAGAGTCTATCAATTTCCCATCTTTATCCATGTATTTATCAGGAATTCCCCAATCTTTCATGTATTGTACGGGCGGTGTTTGACGGCTTTTATTATTAATGTCTTGAACAGGATTGGCATTCCAAAAATAACCATTGCTACCACTACCCGCAGGCCAGCGAATTACATTGGGTTTTAGATTGGTCATGTCTGTCATAAAACTGGCTTGGTCAACAAAAGTACCCATCCAAGTATTAGCATTATGTCCAAAAATTTGCGTAGGGATTTTAGTAATAATATCAGAAGCATCAACCGTGACAGTATTGACGGCAGTGGTAGGAACAGAACTTTCAGTATAAGACGGAGCTACAAATGGTTTGGCTTGCCAATTATCCAAAAAGAAGCCAATTGTAGGAGCAATTTTGGGTTCTACGGCGGGATTTATCACAATAACAGAATCTTTTGGAGTAACGATTACACCATTATCAGTAGTCTTAGAACAAGAAGAATATAGAGGAAAACCCAATATGGCTACACAAAGCGAATGGGACATTAAAAACTTAGTAAATCGAATCATTTTAGTTTTGAGAATTGTTATAAATTTTGGAAGAATTAATATTACAAAATTCAGTTATTTTCAATCCTCATTCATCAGGGAAAACCCTTGATTTGCAAGATATTAGTTGTGAATTATGATTTAGTTTAGTTGTGAATAATAGTTCATCAATCACAATTCACTAATTCACTGTTTTATAAGTTATTTCAACTTCCCGAAAGTAGAAATAACTTTCGGGAAGTCCCTTAATCAAACATTTTAGGATAAAAATTATTCAGATAACTTATTAAACAGTGTACTAATTCACAATTCACTAAATAACAACTAATTACATCATTCAAACTTATTGTTAACCGTAAGTCCCGCCCAATCATCTGTGCGGAAAGGGCAAACAGGGAAGCCTTCTGTATTAAATAAATTAGCATCTATCGGAGAATCTGCCCACGCATAACGCACAGATATGGGTTTTACACCTTTTGGATGATAAACAATCACTTTATCGCCAGATATTTCAGCTTTTGCATAATGAAACACCTTATCCTCTCCTGCTATTTCAAAACCTTTTAAGTAGCCAAATTTATCGTGTACTGCCAAGCCTTTTCCAATTAATTTAAAGGAAACAATCGCTTTCCCATCTTCAAATTTTACCGACTCGTACATGGGCGAACTGTACGTAATATCTTGCTTATAATTGAATTTTAAGGCATTTGTTGCTAATCGGTGGGCAACATCTTGTTTATTAGTTGGGTGAATATCGCTCGGGTTTCCTACGTCTGTCGTAACTGCCATTCCTGTATTTGGCAAACTTAAAGTCATGGTTTGAGCTTCCCGAAGTTCTGCCCAATTACTTCCTTGATTACTGTTTTGATAATCTCCATAAGTGGCTAATTGGACAAAATAAAATGAAAAATTGTCATTCCATTTTTTACGCCAATCTTCAATCATTAAAGGAAAAGTTTGACGGTATTGAAAAGCACGTCCTGCATTGGTTTCACCTTGATACCACAACGCTCCGTTGATAGTAAATGGCACAATTGGAGCAATCATCGCATTATAAATGGTTGTTCCTGTATTATTGCTTGAATGTACGTATTCGTGTTTTTCGGCAAAAGAAGGCATTAATTTCCAGTCATTGGTAATGCTAATTTTCTGATTTTGAGAACTCATAAAAAGGTCATTTTCAGCACCTTGCAAGCCCAAACCATACCAAGGCAAGCTAATAAGATTTCCAAATTTTACCATAATTTGGTTTGTTCCCAATTGCCAAACATTAGCAGGAACCACAATCTTACGAACGCCTTTCACAATTCCCGCAGAGACTAATTTTCCATTGATATAAATTTCGTTGAAACTATCATTTTCAGCCAATGAAAGCGTGGTACTTTGTGTAACCATTTCGGTAGGGATTTCGATTTTTCGAGCCATAAATCCTTGCCCTCTGAACGCCCAAATGCCTTTCCAGTCCCATTGCCCCATCGGACTACCGCCATTATGCCATTTAGTAATATCATA
Source organism: Arcicella sp. LKC2W (assembly GCF_034931005.1). Classification (NCBI taxonomy): domain Bacteria; kingdom Pseudomonadati; phylum Bacteroidota; class Cytophagia; order Cytophagales; family Flectobacillaceae; genus Arcicella; species Arcicella sp. LKC2W. Next base: position 238,411 of record NZ_JAYGIN010000012.1, on the reverse strand, counting down.
ATTAGCCTCCAAATATTTTTTTTCATCTTCCAAAGTAGGATTCACCACCCTTCCAAAGATTTGTTTTTGTAATTTTTCATCATGAAGTTTATCAGCTCCTTCCCAAGTATTGGGTAAATTTTGGGCATAATTTTTCAATTCTCCATTCGTCAACATTCCTTCTTTACTAATCCAACCCTCCACTTGCGAACCGCCCCAAGATGAGTGTAAAATTCCGATGGGAATGTTCATTTTTTGGTAAATTTCACGAGCAAAGAAAAAACCGATTGCCGTAAAGTCTCCCACTGTTTCTTCCGAAGCAATTTTCCATTCTCCTGCTTTCAAGTCAGTTTGTGGTAATATTGTTACTTCATGTTCAACCTTAAAATGGCGAATCTGTGGAAAATTGGCATTTTTCTTTTCCACAGAAAAATTATTTGCCTGAGCCACCGTCCATTCCATATTTGATTGTCCAGAACAAAGCCAAACTTCTCCAATCAGAATATCGGAAATGGTGGTAACGTTATTTGATGTTTTTGCCACCATTGTATAAGCATCTCCACCCGCATTTAAAGGACTAAAAATTACCTGCCATTTTCCAGCGATATCTGCTTGTGAGACAAGGGTTTGTTTGCCTAAAGTAACGATAACTTTTTCATTAGCTTTTGCCCATCCCCAAACAGCAATTGGCTTTTTTTGTTGAAGAACAACATGGTCGGAAAAAATACGAGCAAAACGAACTTGCCCGAATGATTTAACCCCAATAAAAAGTAAAATAAATAGTAATAAACGTTGCATGATTTTAAGAATATTGAGTAAATGGATATTTGATTCGTAAACTTAAATTTAATACCAAATAAAACTGTCCTCGATTAGAAGGCTCTATGCTTTTGGCATAATGATTCTTCTTATTTTCAGGCATGATTTTTGACTTCATTTTTTTAAAATAAAACCATTATATTCACGTTATCAAAGACTTACAATACATTTAAACATTTAGAAAACATGAAAAAAGTAATTTTAGGTTTATCATTATTAGCTTTCGTAGCGAATGTTTCTTTAGCTACTGACAAAGACAAAAATAAGAAATGCGAAAAGACCGAAGTAGGGTGTTGCAAAAAAAGTGAAAAAGCAACTAAATGCTGTGCAGATACTGAAAAAGAAGCAAAAGTTGAAAAAAGTGCAGCGAAAAAAGCGGTAAAAAAAGCAGCTTAGTGTGGTATCAAGTCCTAAGTATTAAGCATTAAGAATTTTACGAACAAAACGCTTAATACTTTGCGGAACTATCTAAGTATTTGGAATAAATAAATTGATATTGTGTAGGGGCGTATCGCATACGCCCACATCTCGACTTTTTGGGCGTATGCGATACGCCCCTACGTCATGATGACAATATTTAATATTATTAATTAATTTGTTATTCTTACTTAGAAAAGCAAACATTTACATTTACTCAATATCATTTACCAGCCCCAATAACTAATAACCATAATTATATTCACAAAATTACAACATATTCATAAAAACTACCCTCTAATCTCCAATCTCTAATCTCTAATCAGCTATCTTTGCACTCCGATTTTACTAACTCATTGATATTGACGGCTTTGATACCACTTTTATTCAGCATATTTATTATATCTGTTGCATTTCAGTTATATTTTATTCTTTTTGTTTTTGCTAAAGTTATTCAGCAGGATACTCCAATAATACCAATTGGGAAGTCTCATGGAGTATCCGTTATCGTTTGTGCATGGAACGAATTAGTTAATCTTAAAGAACTATTGCCACTTTTAAATGCTCAAGAATATCCCACTTTTGAAGTAATTATTGTGGATGACCGTTCATGGGATGGGACATTTGATTATTTACTGGGAGAATGCTCTGAATATCAAAAAGTTAGATTTCTGAGAATAGACCAAACTCCCGAACACTTATCTTCCAAAAAATATGCTTTGACTTTAGGGATAAAATCAGCTAAATACGAGACAATTCTTTTGACCGATGCAGATTGTCGCCCTCAAAGTATCAACTGGATAGCAGGAATGGCGGAATGTTTATCAACAGATAAAGAAATAGTATTAGGTTTTTCACCCTATTTTAGCGAGAAAGGTTTTCTTAATAATTTAATCAGATACGAAACATTTATTACTGCCATTCAATACTTCTCATTTGCCATTACAGGTGTACCTTATATGGGCGTTGGAAGAAATTTGATGTATAAAAAGTCATTATTTCTTCAAAATAAAGGTTTTGCCAAACACACCAATATTTTAGGGGGTGATGATGATTTATTCATGAATGACGTTGCCAATGATAAGAATACAGCCGTTTGTTTAAATCCAAATACATTTATGTATTCCTTTCCTAAAACAACTTGGGAAACATGGTATAGACAAAAAAGAAGGCATTTGTCGGTTGGAAAATATTATCAATTCAAAAATAAAGCATTGTTGGGAGCTTTGGCATCGACTCAAATCCTATCATGGATTTCGTTTATCATATTAGCACCATTATTTAGGCATAACCCTGTTGTTTTTTGGGTATTAGGGGTTTTTCTGCTGAGGTTAATAAGCCAATGGATAATTTTTTTTAAGGCAAATAAAAGATTCGATAATACGCTTGAAACATTTACATTCCCCTTTTGGGATGGTATCTTTGCTTTATATTTCCTGATAATGGGCATCAATAATTTTATTCCAAGAAGACAAAAAATGAGATGGAGGTAATACAAGAGATTGATAAAGTGAATGAATAGTTTATGCTCATTTATCATAAAACATTTTGTTCTCATTCATTAATTTTCCAAATCCTCATTTTATCATTTACACATTGAACGATATGAACGATTCAAAAATCATAGAAAAATATTTTCCACAACTTTCGGAGAAACAAAAGCAACAGTTTGCCCAATTAGGTGATTTGTATGCTACCTGGAATGCACAAATTAATGTTATTTCAAGAACAGATATTGACAATCTCTACGAAAAGCACATTTTACACTCTTTAGGAATAGCCAAAATTGTCGATTTTAAAGATTTTACCGAAATTTTGGATGTCGGAACGGGCGGAGGTTTTCCTGGAATACCCTTAGCTATTTTATTTCCTAATTGTCAATTTCACTTAATTGATAGCATTGGAAAGAAAATAAAAGTAGTCAATGAAGTTGCTCAAGCCTTAGGCTTAGAAAATGTAAAAGCTGAACAAACACGAGCAGAACAAGTAGAAGGAGAATATGATTTTATTGTAAGCAGAGCAGTAACACGCTTGTTGCCATTTTATGGTTGGGTAAAAGGCAAAATCAATATTAATAATTATAATAAACTCCAAAATGGGATTTTGTACTTAAAAGGAGGAGATTTAAAAGAAGAGTTAAAGGAATTTGGCAAGAAAACCAAAGTCTATGAACTATCAAACTTCTATGAAGAGGAGTTTTTTGAGACAAAAATGGTTGTTCATGTACCAATGAAGTAATTTTTTTTCAAACCTAAAAAACTGATAATCAAAGGGTAAAGATAAAATAGGATTTTTTTTAAAATTTTTTCAATCAAAACGCTTGCGTAATAAGTACAAACCGACTAATTTTGCATCACGATTAACAACAATCCTTCTTAGCTCAGCTGGTTAGAGCACATGACTGTTAATCATGGGGTCCCTGGTTCGAGCCCAGGAGAGGGAGCAAAAAGCCTTAAATCATTCGATTTAAGGCTTTTTTGTTTTAGAACTTAAACTTCACATTTACCCCACCAAAGTAATAAGCTTTATTCGAGCCGGGGTTTACGTCGGTGGAAGTGCCTGGTGGATAGTTATTGTCTGGGTCAGTGTCATTGATGTTGTTCCCCAAAAACAAAAATGTGTAATTAACTTGATTGGTTAGGTTGTTACCCGCAACGTAAATATCAAAATCTACCTTTTGACCTGTGTATTTAAACCCAATTTTACTGTTCAACAGAGCAAATTCTTTTACATTATTAGTATTCGCAAAGTCTGTATATACATCTCCCATGAAATTGTAGGTATTGTTGAGGTATAAACCCGCTTTGGTTACAATGTCTAAGCCGAGAGCATATTTGTTTTTAGGTATCCCAACTACTTGTTTGTTAGAATAATCAACGATGTCAGTTCCAAATCTTGTCTTAAAATCACTGTATTTGAAATTGTAGTTTGAATAATTGAAGAATGGCTCAATTTTCTTAATAAACGATTTCGTTCTTGGAATGAATAAGTATCCTAAACTAAGCTCTAACCCTGAGTTGCTTTGATTGCCTGTATTGGCAAAATAGCTATATGTTCCTCCCGTTGGAATTACTCCTGATAATTGCGTTAATTTGTTGGTAATGTCGATGTTGAATAAAGAGACTTGATAATCTAAGTGATTACTGAATAATAACCCCTGAATCGCTAAATCAATCATTTTTGCCTTTTCTGGCAATAAATTATCATTCGTTCTGTTGATTGTACCTATAAATGCTGTTGATGCTGTCGGAGCATTATAACCTTCGCTATAACTCAAATTTATGATTTGGTCATTTATATTTTTCTGTAAAGCAATATGCGGATTGAATGAGGTTGAAAAACTTTTCTGAAATGATAAATCTTTGTTATAACCTGCCACTAATCCAGGATTTGCCAATAAGTCAAGGCGACTGTAACTGATATTATTAGCACTCAATCCCAAAATTAAAGATAGGTCAAGTGGTGTAATCGAGGTTCGGTTGTGGATAAAAAAGGAATTCTGATTGGTTACATATTTGAAGTAAGAACCTTTAGAAATATCTTGGACTTTTAATGGATTGTTATCGTCTGTTCCAAGAAAACGATAGTTTGAAATCTGCGAACGTGATTGCTGAATTTCAGTGCCGATATTCAATTCATTGGTAATGGTCGATGAAAAGTTAGACTTTAAAAGAAAAACTGACCTAACGCCATAATTAGGATTCATACTCATTTCATAAGCACCAGCGGCAATTCGTGAAAAATCCTGATTGGAGTAAAATGCGGTAGTATAATTGCTGAAATTTTCCGAAAAATTATATTGATGCGTTATACCAAAACGGGTAGCATATATTTCGTTACGAGCATTTCTCTTTGTGTATGCAGTGTTGCCGTTGTCAATACCTGCGTAATAATCGGCATAAGGAATTTGTCCAGTCACTCCTTCATAAGAATAATTTTGACTCAAGTAAACGGATAACATTTGCTTCTTGTTGAACTTGAATTCGCCAAAAAATGTCAGGTAATTCTTTAAACTATTGCCTCTCGGACGATAACCGTCTGACTGTAAATGTCCATAACTTAAAGCAATGGCAGAACTATCACCTACGATGTCTAAACGAGTATTTGATTGGAATAAACCAAAAGACCCTGTTGATGCTTTTTCGGTAATTGAAACACCTTTGTTTTCCGACGATTTTAAATAAAAACGAGCTACTCCACCAACGCCACCACCATACATCGTTGCAGCTGGACCCTTTATTACTTCAATGTTATTCACTAATGAAAAGTCAATATCATCTAAAACAGTGACCCCTTCTGCATTTGTAATAGGAATTCCATTATAATATGCTTTTACACCCCAATTATTAAACTTTTGGTCGTTGCCATAACCTCTTATTACTAAGCGTTGTCCACCCAATTGCGTCCGTTTATCTACTTGTACACCTGTCATTGTTCCCAAACTTTGTTCGATAAAGGCAGGGTTATTTCTGTTAAGTTCTTCTTCGGTAAGTGCTTCTACGGTTTGGGCATGACGCTTAAATTCGCCTCTTTCTTTGGCAGTTTTACGTTTTTCTCTAACGATAACTTCTTCAAGAGCTTTACTGGTTGAATCTTGGGCAAAAGCAAACCCTGTACTAAAAATTAAATATGAGAGGGTAAATATTTTTTTCATGGGAATTGATTTAAGCGAAAAGTGATTTATAAAGAGCCAATAACGCAACAATTATGATGCTCTGTCATTATTGTAGTGATGTGTTGCTACAAACTTTTCGGGTTATTAAGGTTCGTGTTTTATGAAAACGTGCATTTGTCTAACGAATCTAAATCATAGACGAACCATAATTTTGACAATAAAAAATCAGCAAACTAAAAAATTAGGATGCTTTCAGGGGTTTATAGAAGTGTGAGAAAAGCAATTGGATGAAGTTATCGGTCGATTTGTCAAGGAAGTTTCTTTTAATAAAGCTATTTCGTTTAACCGATAACCAATTTTCAATAACCATTACCCAATTTTAAAACTGCGGAGGTTGTTCTCTTTCAAACAAAATGCTTGAGCTAAGAGCGATTAAAAATGGAGGAAAGTTTGATTTGTAATTGGTAGCAAAATGTTCAAATAAATAAAGTATGCTTTGATGAATTGTAATGGGTTCTAAAAGTAAGCTCAAAAAATGTTTTGTGTGGTTGCTAAAAGGTAAATGGTCGGTTTGGTGTTTGAGCAAGCTATCAATTTTCGCTTCTAAAAGGGTTTCTGCGTGGTCATTGATACAAAAATAATAAGTTGTTCCTTTATATATTTCTACCGTAACAACATCATAAAACTCTCCTTCAAATTTGAACTCTTTTTGAGGTCGTCGCCATTCAATTTTAGATATATTTTCAGAGGTAGCAATAATACATTTGAGAGCTGATTTTGGAATAGAATGGACAAGTTTATGTTCAATTTCTTCCCTAATTTCATGTCTTTCTATCATTAAATAGGCGTAAAATCCTCCTATTTTGATAAAGAAAGTGACAATTATAATTAAAGAAAAAAGTGCTTTCATAGCATAAAACTATTTTTTCTGAAAGAAAAATAGTCCTTTTTACGTTGATGAATGAATGATTATGTAAATATACAAAATCACAATTTATATATCATTTTTGGGAGTTGCTTCTTCGGTATTCAGATGTAATTATTTCCTGTTTAATATTGTACAATAAAAATATTTAAAATTGTACTTTTAAAATTTGTATGATATTAATAAAATTATTGTACCTTTGCAAGCCATTTAAAGAAATGGAATTGTTAAATCATTGAAATATAGGTTTTTAACTAATAAAAACAACCTGTTTTTTTGATTTACAATCGTGATTATTTACAGCAGTGATGTTGCAATATTTTAACAAATAGAAAAATGAGAAAGCGAATCGAAAAAGAAGATTTGAACTTTGAGAGAAGAGAACAAACTCGTCAAAGAAAAGATGAATTAAACCGTGAATTAGGGCGTGAAGTGCCTGTAAGAAAAACCTACGGTGGAGAAGACGAAAATAGAGGTGGTTCAGTGAATAGAGGAGAGAGACGAGATTTCAATAGTGAACGTCCAGAAAGAAGAGACTTCAACTCAGGCGAGCGTAAACCTTATGGCGAACGTTCAGAGAATAGAGGAGAGAGACGAGATTTCAATAGTGAACGTCCAGAAAGAAGAGATTTCAACTCAGGTGAGCGTAAACCTTATGGCGAGCGTTCAGAGAATAGAGGAGAAAGAAGAGATTTTAATAGTGAACGTCCAGAAAGAAGAGACTTCAACTCAGGCGAGCGTAAACCTTACGGCGAGCGTTCAGAGAATAGAGGAGAGAGACGAGATTTTAATAGTGAACGTCCAGAAAGAAGAGATTTTAACTCAGGTGAGCGTAAACCTTATGGAGAGAAAAGAGACTTCAACTCAGGCGAGCGTAAACCTTACGGCGAGCGTTCAGAGAATAGAGGAGAGAGACGAGATTTTAATAGTGAACGTCCAGAAAGAAGAGATTTTAACTCAGGTGAGCGTAAACCTTACGGAGAGAAAAGAGATTTTAACTCAGGTGAGCGTAAACCTTACGGAGAGAAAAGAGATTTCAACTCAGGCGAGCGTAAACCTTACGGAGAGAAAAGAGATTTCAACTCAGGCGAGCGTAAACCTTTCGGAGAGAAAAGAGATTTTAACTCAGGCGAGCGTAAACCTTACGGAGAGAAAAGAGATTTCAACTCAGGTGAGCGTAAACCTTACGGAGAAAAGAGAGACTTTAATTCAGGCGAGCGTAAACCTTTCGGAGAAAAGAGAGATTTCAACTCAGGCGAGCGTAAACCTTACGGAGAAAAGAGAGATTTTAACTCAGGCGAGCGTAAACCTTTCGGAGAAAAAAGAGAATTTAATAGCGAACGTCCAGAAAGAAAAGAGTTTAATCGTGACGAAAAAAGACCTTTTGAGGGAAGAAGAGACTCTGGAGCTGATAAAAGAAAGCCAGTAGCCAAAAGATTCGATAAGGGAGATTTTAATAAGCCTCGTCCGAATGCCACTGGAGAAAGACCTTCTTTTGACGAAAAAAAAAAAATAGAGGGAAACGATAAGACAGAAAAGACTTTTGGTTCGGCAAAAGCAAATTTTGGAGGCAAAAACCTTTTCAAAGCTCACCGACCAGTAGAAGAATCTGATAAATGGACTCCAACGTATAAAATTGGACATTATAAAGATACTGCTCCCAAGAAAGTCCAGAAGAAAATAGCTGAATCTGAAAAGAAAAATAGTGCCGAAATTCGTTTGAACCGCTTTATTGCCAATGCTGGTGTTTGCTCACGTCGTGAAGCTGATGATATAATTAAATCAGGTGAGATAAAAGTGAACGGAGAAATTATTACCGAAATGGGCTATCAAGTTCAACCTGGTGATGTCGTGAAAATGGGAAATAAGAAGTTGAGTCGTGAGAAAATGGTGTATGTTTTAATTAACAAACCTAAAGATTTCATTACCACAACCGAAGACCCAGATGACCGCAAAACGGTAATGGATTTAGTAAAAAATGCTTGCGAAGAACGTATTTATCCAGTAGGTCGTTTGGACAGAAATACAACAGGTTTGTTACTTTTGACGAATGACGGAGAATTAGCAGATAAGTTGACTCATCCTTCAAATGAAGTTGAAAAATTATATCAAGTTGAACTTGATAAATCCTTGACAACCGAACATTATGAAGAAATCTTGAAAGGTGTTAAGCTTGAAGATGGTGAATTTAAAGCGGATGAATTAGGTATGGTAACACCTGATGGAATGGTTGTTGGTATCAAAATTCACTCAGGAAGAAACCGTATCGTTAGACGTTTATTTGAATCTTTAGGTTATGAAGTCCTAAAACTTGACCGTACAACTTTTGCAGGATTAAACAAAAAAGACCTTCCACGTGGTTCTTGGAGATTCTTGACTGAAAAAGAAGTGGTTAAATTGAAGTTTTTTAAATAGATAAAAAGTTTTGGTATATCCATAAAAAAATAAGCTCCTGATTTTCAGGAGCTTATTTTTTTGTAATCTCCCAGTGTAAAGTTGTCACCGTAATTCGAATGTTGATATTTGAGCAAGTATTGAAGTTGTATAAACTCACTCAATCACCAAATTTGTTAATCACTAATTATACTCACTCCCACTTCACCTTCACAAAAATATCTGTATTCCTCCCTTTATCATCACTACAAGAAATCTTGATTTTTCCTGCTTCGGGAACAAAGAAAATGGGCGTGTTGGGCGTTGCTTTTTGTAGTAATTTATCGTTAATATACCAATAAATTTCCTTCACATCGTTTCTGACTTGGGCATTTAGCATCAATTTTTGCGTATCGTTTTTATCCAAAATATATTCTGAACCATCCACGGGATAGACAATTTGCGGAGCATTTTCTGCAAAAACTCTTTCACATTTTGGGTTATGCGGAGGAATATTGGCATAAAGAATATGTTTGGTTTCAAACCAACTCACTAACTCTGGGGCGTGATTTGGATAAATCTTTTTCACCGCCCCGCTATCAGGCAAACAATGCGAGCAATAACTCATTCGTTCATCCGCACTTACATATACATATTTGGCGTGCGTACACACAGTCATTTTAGAAACACTCGGAATGTAATAATCCGTTATTTGATTGATACAGAACTCGTTGGGAACATCTCCGCTTTCTGCACAAACCTTTCTCAATGCAATATTCTCAGGTGATTTGAACCATTTTGAGGAAGAATTATAATCAATCGTATTGAAAATATCGAATAATAATGGCGTAGCAATATTTGCTCCCGAAAGTTCTGGAACGCCCTCGCCAGAGAAATTTCCTATCCAAACGCCAACGGTATATTTGGCATTGTAACCAATACTCCAAGCATCTTTTTTACCGAAAGATGTTCCCGTTTTCCAAGCAATTTTGGGCATTCTGTACGTGTAAGCGTAGTTGTTGGGTAAATCTGGACGGGTTATTTGGGTTAGGATTTGATTGATTAAGTAGGTAGATTCGGGGGAAATGATTTCGGATTTCAGATTGACTATTGATGATTGGTCTTCCGATTTAATATATTTCGCCTTTTGAAATTGTCCTTCATTTGCAAAACTTGAAAACAAATTGGTCAACTCTTCCAAAGTCACACCACAACCACCCAAAACTAAGGATAATCCTAATTTGGATGAATTCTTTTTTACCGCTTGAAAATCAGCTTTTTTGAGTTTGTCAACCAAAACGGGCGTAGAAATTTCCTTCAATAATTTCACGGCAGGAATATTCAGTGAATTTGCCAAAGCGTATTCAATCGTGATTTTACCATGAAATAATTTATCAAAATTCTCAGGTACAAAACCGCCAAAATTCGTTGGAACGTCATTAATGGTGGTTTTTGGCGTAATAATCCCTTTGTCGAAAGCCGTTGCGTATAAAAGTGGTTTTAGTGTACTTCCTGGTGAACGAATCGCTCGCACGCCATCCACTTGCCCACCATCCACAGGATTGTTAAAATCTGCCGAACCTATATATGCCTCTACTTGATGCGTTTGGTTGTTGATAACCATCACGGCGGCGTTATGAATATTCATGGCATAAAGCCGACTCACGTAGTTTTGTACAATTTTCTCAATCGTCAATTGCTTATTCCGAATCAAGGAAGAATGAATATTTGCCTCGGTTGGATACTCATTTTTTAGGCGTAAAGAAAGGTGTGGGGCAAGTTTGGGTGCTTCGTGTCTTTTAACGTTTAAAGGTTCGCTCAAAGCATCGTCAATGTCTTGATTATGAAATACTTCTGACTTTTTAAATTCATTCAGCCAACGATTTCTTTCCTTCAAAATGAAGTCATTATTAATGCCCAGACGCAAACTTGATGGACGATTGGGGATAATTGCCAAAGCCATCACTTCAGCCAAACTCAATACATCGGGCGACTTCTGAAAGTACAAAATAGAGGCTGATTTGATACCTTCGATATTTGAGCCATAAGGCACAAGATTTAGATATAATTGGAGGATTTCATCTTTGGAATAATGTACTTCCAACTGAAAAGCCCGCAGGATTTCAATGATTTTATTGAAATATGTTCGACTTTGGGGATTCAATAAACGCACCACTTGCATTGTGATGGTACTCGCCCCCGAGGTGCGTCTGCCCGTGAATACATTACGCACACCTGCTCTTGCAATGGCAAAAGGATTGACCCCAAAATGCCAACGAAACCAACGGTCTTCCTTATAAACAATGGCTTTTTCGAGCGTTGGCGTAATCTCCGAAAACTCCGTTTTCATTCGCCATTTATCTTGATTATTTAAAAAAGCATGAAGCACTTTTCCTTCCGAATCCGTAATTAAAGTAGAATAATTGGGCTGAACTTTGAAGGGAAAAATTAAGTCTAAGGCTACAAAAAGCAACAAGCCGTAAGAAATGACTCTTACGGCTTTATATTGGAAAATTCTTTTTAGGAATGGGATTGTGGTTTGTTTTAAGTGGTTGAGATTCATTCCATTTCTTTAATTTTACTTTCAATAAATTCAGTATGGCGTTTCATTTCTGACTTTACGATTTGATTAATTTCTTCATCGGTTAATTGTTCTGAGTAGGGCTTTTTTATTTTAATAGGCTGTAATTTGGTAGACGTGGTTACATTAATCGCATAATGAGAATCTTCAAAATCAATCATAATTCCGGTTAAGAAAGAAGTCTCTATTAAGCTCAATTGTTTCATATTCTCAAACAGAAATCTGATTCCTATACGTTTTGGATGATAATAATCAGAATTAAGTTTTTGTAAAATAGAATTGATATAATCAATCGTCTTAACATTTCTTCCCCACTTCCACTTATTATCTTCAAAAACTTCCAAGCGATTCTTTAAATAAAACTTTTCAAATTTTTGGGATTGTTTTATAAATGTTTCACTAAGCTTAATAAATGAATTTATATATACTTCTTTAACTGTAATTTTATTTTTATCAATTTTTACAGTGTCTCCCATCCCCTTTAACTTCTGCTCCAACAAAGCAATCTCCTTATCCAAATCATCAGGTTCTTCAATTGATTCTCCCTTTGCTCCTTTAATCATGATGGTTAAAGAATGAATAAGATTTTGAGCAATGTATTCTACAAATGGTTGTAAATTTCCTGCATCGGCTAAACGCAAAACGTTAAAATAATTTTCTTTGTCGTCTGTTCTGATAATGACGGGTGGATAGCCAAATCGCATCAAAATAAAATTCATGATTAACCTTGCCGTTCTTCCATTTCCATCATCAAAAGGATGGATTCTGATAAAACGATAATGAAATTCTGTTGCTAATAGAATGGGTTGAATATCACTTTTTGCTTGCTCTTCTTGATACCAAGCCATTAAATCACCCATTTTTGCAGGCGTTTCTTCGGGTGTAGCAAAGTAGAATATTTCACCCGTTTGCGTTAATACATGATTGGGAACGGTTTTGTATTGTCCAACGCTTATTCTTCTTGTCGTAATAATTCCTTCAGCAGAAATAGACTTTTTTTCGTAAGATTCCTTTAGTAGTAAAGTGTGCAATTCACGAATAAAACTTTCGGTTAATGGGCGTTCTTGCTTTACAATATCTTCAATCCATTTTACTGCTTCATCGTGTCCAGTTATCTCGAAATGGTCTTTTAGAGGTTTTCCTTGTGCTGTTAAACCAAATAGAATGAGTGCTTTTGTTTCGCCATAAGTTAACGTATTTCCTTCCAAATGGTTAGAATGATAATTCCAATCTAAACGAAATTTCTGCATAATCATCCCTTCCTGCTCTTTGCTGAGAGGACGGAATGTGTCTAATTCCTGTTTTAACGCCTTTATTTGTTGGTATATCATTTGATTTTGTAGTTTTAATCAATCTTTTCGCTGACACCAATTTGCAATCGCTCGTCGTATAGTGTTGTTGCGTTTTTAACGCTCCTTACGCCTTCGTCTCCCGCAAATACAACTGAACCGTATTCTCCAAACCCAAATACAAAGCATCACAAACCAAAGCGTGACCGATGGAAACTTCTAAAAGATTGGGGATATTTTGTTGGAAATAACGCAAATTATCTAAACTCAAATCGTGTCCTGCGTTGATACCTAAACCTAATTCATTGGCTTTCTGAGCGGCTACGATAAAGTCTTTAATCGCCAATTCACGGTTTTTGAAATAGTTTTCGGCATAAGGTTCGGTATATAATTCTATTCTGTCCGTTCCTGTTTCTTTCGCTCCTTCTATTATGCGTGGGTCGGCATCTACGAAGATTGACGTTCTGATTCCCGCTTCTTGAAACTGAGCAATCAGGTCTTGCAAACGACTTTTGTGCTTAATCGTATCCCAACCTGCGTTGGAAGTAACCGCTCCCAAAGCATCAGGTACAAGCGTTACTTGTGTTGGACGATTGGCAAGGACTAATTCCACAAATTTGGTTTCGGTAGGGTTGCCTTCAATATTAAATTCTGTTGTAACGACTGCCTTCAAATCATATACATCTTGGTAACGAATATGGCGTTCGTCGGGACGTGGATGTACGGTAATTCCTTCCGCACCAAAACGCTCGCAGTCCAACGCTACTTTTACTACATTTGGATTATCGCCACCTCGTGAATTACGAAGGGTAGCTATTTTATTGATATTTACGCTAAGTTTTGTCATGATATTTAAGGTGTTAGTGGTTAGGGTTTAGGTGTTTGTAAATCTCGAAAATAACGAAGGGACATTGTTGACAAACTTCCCGAAAGTTCTAAAACTTTCGGGAAGTTAAGCACTCTACTTAACTGCCCTAAAAATATTCTCCTAAAATACTAACAAGCAATACCCAATAACCAATAACGATTTTATTACTTTTGTGAATTGAACATTGAAAACAAAACTAATGTTCTGTGAATGTTCCAAAGTTAAGGGCAAATACAAAACACAGAACGTAAAACTTAGAACTTTTTATAAAATGTCTTTAAAAACTAATATTGACAATAGCATTAAAGATGCTATGCGTGCCAAAGACCAAGACCGTCTTCGTACACTTCGTGCTATCAAATCATTGATTTTATTGGAAGAAACTTCCGCAACAAATACAACAGGAGGGGAATTGTCAGCAGATGTTGAATTGAAACTTTTAACAAAAGCGGCAAAACAACGTAGAGATTCATTGGAAATTTTCATTGCTCAAGGACGTGAAGATTTAGCTGAAAAGGAGCAAATCGAGTTGACAATCATCGAAGAATTATTGCCCAAGCAATTAACAGAAGATGAATTGAAAGCAAAATTAGAAGAAATCAAAGCTCGTGTTGGTGCTTCTGCTCCGTCGGATATGGGTAAAATGATGGGCGTTGCTACGAAAGAATTAGCTGGTTTGGCTGATGGAAAAGTAGTTTCTGCGATGGTTAAAGCTCTTTTGGCGTAGTTATTAATTATGAGTTATGAATAAAGCGTTCTGCAATCACTCATAATTCATAACTCACAACTCATAATTATAATGAAGTTAATCGACATTCTTATCCTTCTTCCGACTCTCTGGGGGGCGTATATTGGCTACCAACGGGGCATTATCATCGAGGTAATTTCTATTGCCGCTTTCGTGGTTTCGGTCATTATTGGTTTCCGAGTTTTGGGTTATGCCACCGACTGGATTTCTCCTTTTATTAGTAATCGCCTAACCGAAAAGCTTATGCCGTATATTGGCTTCGGGGCGGTGTTTTTTCCCATTGTTTTTCTGATTAATAAATTAGGTTGGTTACTTCGTAAATCAATCCGTTATACTGTTTTTGGCAGTTTTGACTCACTCGCAGGAGCAATCGTAGGAGCATTTACGTGGGCGTTTGGGATTAGTATTTTTCTGTGGTTGACTTCATCAATCGGTATAAAACTCCCTCCGAAAGAAACCGAAAACACTTATCTTTATCCAATCGTAAAGCCTCTTGCCCCAAAAGTGATTGAAAAAGCAATTGACGTTGTACCGAAGCAAATTGATAAATGGCGAGCGTAGGCTTCATGGAACACAGATGACGCAGATGCTTTCAGCAACGCAGATTTAAACAGATTTTTTTGTTCGAGAATAAATATAATCGGAATTATGTACTTAAAAATGCAAATGCAAATTTGACCCAAATTAACCGCTGACGGGGTGAAAAACCGCCGTCAGGGTCTTCTCCCGTAACCCTGACTGCGGTTTTTCACCCCGTCAGCGGTTTTGCATTAATAATTAATGTAAGTTGCGTATTATAAAAAGCAAAATCTTTCAATATCGACCTAAATTTGGTTTGCCAACTAAATTTACTCTCAATGAAAGATTTTACTATTGCAATTTATTGTTTTGTGGACGATTTATTACTAAAAATTGATAATAAATCTATTGACAAACGTCGTAAACTGAGTAATTCTCAAGTTATCACTACTGTCATTATTTCTGCAAAATACTTTTATGGTAACCAAACATCAGCCTGTGGTTATTTAGCAAGTCATCACGGTTTTAACGTCCCAGACAAGAGTAATTTTAATCGAATATTGCACAGCTTAACAGAATTGATTGCTGATTTATTCTCTGCCTTAGGCGTAATATTCAAGAATCTAAATACCGAAAGTGTTTACCTAATTGACTCATTTCCAGTGCCCGTTTGTAAAAATATTCGTATCTGTCGAACAAAAATAGTGCAAGGGAAGGAGTTTAGAGGGTTTAATGCTTCTAAAAGAGAATATTTTTACGGGTTCAAGGCGGTCCGACGTTTCGGTTCATGTGATTACTACAGGAAAAGGTATTCCAGTTGAGTTTATGGTCACAGCTGGTAGTATTCATGACAATACAACATTCCAAGTAATGGATATAAACCTTCCTAAGAATGGAGATTTATATGGTGATGCCGCTTACTTAAACCAACAACATAGAGAATTACTTTTAGAATTTAATCAAATAAGACTCAAAGCTGCTACTAAGAAAAACTCTGTTGTAAAAAATACGTGGGCAGAAGAACTTGAAAATCGCTATTATCGGAAAACAATTGAAAATACGTTTGCTGAGATTAACGCAAAGTTTCCAAAGAAGATTCATGCAGTAACAGCAAAAGGATTTCTATTGAAAATACTCTGTTTCATCATTATGTATATACTGGATAAGCAATTTTCAGTTTAACGCAACTTACATTAAGTATATAGTTCCGAATATAATTATACTCAAAAAAGAACATTACAATTATTTGATAATTAGCTTAACCTATACAAAATTTTTGTCAACGGTCCCTTTAATCTGCGTCATCTGCGTGCCACACATTATCTCATGGAAAAACTTTTCACAACCATATTTTTATCCTTCACGATTCTCTCAAACTACGCCCAAGAAATCAATTTTGAAAAAGGTTCTTGGCAAGAAACCGTTGCCAAAGCAAAAGCTCAAAATAAGCCTATTTTTATCGACTTTTTCACAACTTGGTGCGGACCTTGTAAAGAATTGGAGCAAAAGGTTTACTCCAAACCCGAAGTCATTCAAAAAATGAACGTCAGTTTTATCAATTTCAAAATTGATGCAGAAAAAGGCGAAGGTCCAGACTTGGCTCGAAAGTTTGACGTAAGTGCCTATCCATTTTTGGTTTGGGCAGATAAAAATCAAAATGTTTTATTGACCGATGCAGGTTATATGCCCGTGAATGAATTTTTAAAATCGGTGGATAATGCCTTGAATCAGTATCGAGAAGGACGTTTAGAAGATTACGAAACGCAATACCGAGCAGGAAAAAGAGATGCTAATTTCTTGGCAGATTTTATCAACAAACGCCATGCAATGGTCATGGATAATCGGGAATTAGTAGAACAATATTTATTGGCAATTCCAACGGCTGAACAAACCTCCGAAAAGACCTTAAAGCTCCTTTCTCAAAACACATTTACGCTCAATGGCAAGGCAATTGAATTACTCCAAAATCAGGCTATTTTCAAGAAATACGGCATCTCAACGCTCGAAACCGTTTCAACAACTATAATGGAATATTTTCGGAATGCTTTGAGAACTAAGAATTTAGATTTATTAGAAAAGTTAGCAGGTTTAAACCTAAAACTTAATCCCGTTGAGGCAGGGCGACAAAATGAGCGTTATCGCATGGAGTTTTACAAATCCATGAATAATACGCCCAAATATTTAGAAACGGCTCAGAATTTAGCTGATAAATATTTGATGAATATTTCAAAAGAAGAATTGAATAAACAGAATTTAGCTCATTTTCAAGAATTTATGTTGCCGTATCGTACAGGAAAGCAAGATTCTGTAAAAATTGGAAAAGTTAGATTTGATGCCATGAAAAAACTGCATAGTCGCTACGCAAGTATTAACTTTGCATCGGATTTAGATGGTTTGGCAGAAGAATTTTACAAAAATGTAAGCGAAAAAGCCGTTCTACAAAAAGCCATTGTATGGGCAAAAAGAGCCAATGAAATCGACGAAACACCCGATTATTGGAACACCTACGCACATTTATTGTACAAAATGGGCATTAAATCCGAAGCAATTACCGCTGAAGAAAAAGCACTAAATTTAGCCAAAACATTGAAAGGGTTGACTTTTAAATATGAAGAAGCATTGGCGAAGATGAAGGATGGGAAGTTGTGATATAATGTTTATAAGCAAGAAGAACAAATAAATTGATATTATAAATATTGTCGTCATGTCATAGGGACGTATCGCATACCAATGCTATCAACTTAAGAAATTTATCTGTCTAACGCTGTCACGGTTTTGAACCCTGACAGCGTTGAAAATGGAATTGTCTCAATTTTGGAACAATTCAAAAGACCTTAAATTGACAGCATTGGTATTGGATACGCCCCTACACAATATCAATTTATTAATTCTAAACAATTATTTTAGTAATTTGAGAATAAATAATATAAGAAATAATAAATGAAAATACTAATAACAGGCGGGGCGGGGTTTGTCGGTTCGGCACTTGCCATCAACATTAAAAGTAATTATCCAACTTACGAAGTTATCTGTTTGGATAATCTCAAACGTAAAGGTTCAGAACTCAATTTGCCTCGTTTGGCGAAAGCTGGGGCAGTTTTTGTTCACGGAGATATTCGTAATAAAGAAGATTTTGATGCTCTTCCAAAAGTAGATTTTGTCATTGAGGCATCGGCTGAACCTTCGGTTTTAGCAGGATTAGACGGAACGCCTGATTATTTGATAAATACCAATTTGGTCGGAACAATCAATTGCTTGAATTATACCAAAAAGTGCGGTGCGAGTTTTATTTTCCTTTCAACGAGCCGTATTTATCCAATCAAAGCCATTGAAAAACTGAATTATGAAGAGCAAGAAACTCGTTTTGCTTTGACGGATAATCAACCCGTTAGAGGGGTTTCTGCCAAAGGAATTGCCGAAGATTTCCCATTAGACGGTGCGAGGTCTTTGTACGGAGCAACTAAATTGGCTTCAGAGTTAATGATTCACGAATACAACGAATTTTACGGCATGAAAACCGTTATCAACCGTTGTGGCGTATTGACTGGCCCTTGGCAAATGGGTAAAATTGACCAAGGCGTTATGGTGCTTTGGGTAGCAAAACATTATTGGGAACAAAAATTAGCGTATATCGGATATGGTGGCTCGGGCAGACAAACTCGTGATATGTTGCACGTGAAAGATTTGTATAAACTCGTTGATTTTCAGATACATAATATTGATAAAGTCAATGGTGAAATCTTGAACGTAGGCGGTGGCGTAGAAGTAAGTGCTTCGTTGCAAGAGTTGACAAAAATTTGTCAAGAAGTAACAGGCAAGACCATTCCAATTACACCTGTAACCGAAAATCGTGCGGCAGATATTCCTTTGTACGTAACGGATAATTCAAAAGTAACGGCTTTGACAGGTTGGAAACCAGAAATTTCAATGAAACAAATCGTGCAAGAAATTACCGATTGGATTACCGAAAATGAAGAATCTTTAGCTTATGTTTTGAAGTAGGAGAGTTGTGCCGTACAAACTTCTCGAAAGTTCTAAAGCTTTCGAGGAGTTAATTCTGCAATTAATTGACAATCAGTCAAGTAGCGTAATAAATAATTTCCTATATTCGTTAAATGTTTTCAAGTTCAATAGATTCGTCAAACTGACCCACCAAACGATATGAAAAAACTATTACTATTTTTCTTATTGATACCTTTCTTAACAACTGCTCAAATTCAAGTCAGCACGAGTTTTAGTTATGCCGTTGAAAAAGGCTTTGGACATGAAGCTAATTTTGCGGGTTCGGGTTTTGAATTGAGTTTAAGAAAGCACCATTCAGATAAATTCAGAACGACCGCAACAACGGGAGCTTACGATATGCGTTTGGCTTTGGTGGCAGTTTCTAATTACGATTATTCATCAAAAGTTTTTGGGTATTCTTATAAAACCGTAGTGCCACTGACGGTAGGAGGTGAGTATTATCTTTTAAGTAAAACCTTGGTAAAACCTTTTGTTGGACTTGAAACAGGAGCTTTTTATACAAAATACGATTCTCAAATTAATGAAGTTTATCGGAGTTATGTACCACCTTTAGAAACTGGCACAAGACTAAATTGGGGCTTTTCACCAAGTTTGGGTATTCATTTACAAGAATATGCCGACCGATTAGGGATTTTCGTCAAAGTAAAATATACAGGAATTACGTACTCAGAAGGGTATAATAATTTAGTGAGTTTAAATGCAGGAATTACTTTCAAATTTGGAAAAAAAATTCTCTGGAAACCACCCGTTATTGAAGTGCCAGAAACCACTCCTTATTATGAGAAAAAATAGGAGGGGGTTGAGAGGAAAGTGGAAATGAGTAAACAAAAAAAGATTGGAAACATAAATGTGTACGGTTATCCCTTTGTCCATTCCTTATAACTTTTTCTCGCCTACAAAAGATAACGGAACTATCTACAATTTGTCGCAGAATAAAATTAGACCACAGATTGTACTGATTCAACGGATTTACACGGATAAATTTAAAGAAAAATCAGTGTAAATCTGTTTTATCTGTTCTATCCGTGGTCTAATTTTGTCTTGCGACAAATTGTAGATAATTCCGAAAGATAATACCAATCCATTACCTCATCAGGTTGAATTTTTATTACATTGCTCAAGACCAATAAAACCAAAGTTCTGGAAGCTAACCAAACTGGCACTTTGGCAATTTCTGAAAACTTCTCAATCGTAATTTTTTGATTTTCAGCTAAATACTCCATTAAAATCTTTTCCTTATCTCCATAAGTAAACTTGATTCCTTCCTCATTTTCACGACGTAAAATTTGTCTAACTTCACGGCTCGCTTGTACCGAACGGTCATTTACTCGTACATAAGCTTTGCCTTTTTCTTCATTTTCGAGTTGAACAAAATGGGGTTTGTCAGAGCTTTTTGGAATTGAAAATACCAATACATCACGTTCATCAGTAACGGCTATTCTTTCTATTTCGTAATGTAAGGCAGGAAAGCAATTTCGTTCAATGGCACGTACCAGAATGTATTCATCCTCATCCACAAATTTTAAACCCGAAATGGTTTTATCATCACCAACACCCACCAAAAGTTTTCCTCCTTTGGTATTAGCAAAAGCAACAATTTCACGGATGATTTTTTCGGGATGATTGGCTTTTAGTTTAAATTCGAGCGTAGAGCCTTCTCCCTGACGAACCAGATTTTTTAAATCCTTCAAATTCATATCCGAAACACGGCTATGGCTATCAGTTTTTTCGAAGTAGGCTGCAAGTCCTTGATTCATAATATTTTATGATTTGGGTATGCTGATAAATAACGCAAGGCTTTACTTAAAGATAATAAATAAAAACTTACGAAAACCTATATTGTCGGCAAATAATTTTTCTTTAAAACTACTAATTCAATAGACTTTATCTATCTTTGCAAAAAAAATAGCTTAAAACATAATAAATCATGTTTTGCTAAGCAAAGAAATAAACTTTGTAGCATTCATTTTCAATAAATATGCAAGCGTTAATCGAGAAATTAGACAATCTTTCATTGGAAGAAGGTCTAAAATATATCACCGAGAACTACAACAATGTAGTATTTTCAAGCTCTTTCGGACAAGAAGACCAAGTAATCACAGATGCTATTTTTCGCAATGATTTGAATATCAGAGTCTTTACTTTGGATACTGGTCGTCTTTTTCAAGAAACTTATGAGTTGATGGATTCTACCAAAACTAAGTATAAGAAAGAGTTCGAAACATATTTTCCGAATACCGCAAGAGTAGAAGCGTTGGTAAAGGAAAAAGGTTTCAACAGTTTTTATTTTTCTGTTGAAAATCGTAAAGAATGTTGTTTTATTCGTAAAATTGAGCCTCTAAAAAGAGCCTTAGCAGGTGCTGAAATCTGGATTACAGGTTTACGTTCTGAACAGTCAGAAAACCGTGCCGATATGAAAATTGTAGAGTGGGACGAAGGCAATAAAGTAATAAAATACAATCCATTAATTCATTGGACTTATGAGCAAGTGCTTGATTATTTGAAAGCTAATCGAGTGCCAGACAATCCGCTTCACCGTAAAGGATTTATCTCAATCGGTTGTTTGCCTTGTACACGTGCTATCCAAGAAGGAGAAAATCCAAGAGCAGGACGTTGGTCGTGGGAAGCCTCACAGAAAGAATGTGGATTACATAGTTGATAGAGAATAATTAATAGAGAATAGTTGATAATTTTGTTAAAAATCAACCCTTAATACTCAATAATCAATGTACAATATTGAAGAAAAAGAATCTGTAATGAAATTTATGTGCTTCTTGATACTTAATAATTAGTACAT
Source organism: Arcicella sp. LKC2W (assembly GCF_034931005.1). Taxonomy (NCBI): domain Bacteria; kingdom Pseudomonadati; phylum Bacteroidota; class Cytophagia; order Cytophagales; family Flectobacillaceae; genus Arcicella; species Arcicella sp. LKC2W. Next base: position 216,458 of record NZ_JAYGIN010000012.1, on the reverse strand, counting down.
AATACATACAAGACTATATTATGAATTCTGAAATTCCAAAGCACGGATTTTTTCCTCGTGAACTTGAAGATGAAGCCATTTACATTATGCGTGAAGTGGCGGCACAGTTTGAAAAACCCGCTCTACTTTTTTCGGGTGGAAAAGACTCTATTACCCTTGTTCGTTTGGCTCAAAAGGCATTTTATCCAGGTAAAATTCCTTTTCCATTGGTTCACGTGGACACAGGACATAACTTTCCAGAAACCGTAGCATTTCGTGATTGGCTTGCTAAAGAAACAGGTGCTGAACTGATTGTGAGATATGTGCAAGATTCCATCAATCAAGGAAAAGCAAAGGAAGAAACAGGTAAATATGCTTCAAGAAATGCCCTTCAAACTGTAACCCTTTTGGATGCTATCGAAGAATTCAAATTTGATGCGTGTATTGGTGGTGCAAGACGTGACGAAGAAAAGGCTCGTGCCAAAGAACGTATTTTCTCGGTTCGTGATGACTTTGGTCAGTGGGATGCAAAACGCCAACGTCCAGAATTATTCGATATGTTGAACGGACGTATTGCGATTGGTGAAAATGTAAGAGTATTCCCGATTTCAAACTGGACAGAATTGGACGTTTGGAATTATATTAAAGAAGAAAAAATGGCGATTCCGTCAATTTATTATTCTCACCAACGTCAAGTAATTGAGCGTGATGGTATGTTATGGGCTGATTCAGAACACCTTAACAAAGATGCTGACGAAATTCCATTCGAGGCAACCGTTCGTTTCCGTACCGTTGGCGATATGACTTGTACGGCTGCCGTAGCTTCGGAAGCAGTTGAATTAGATGATATTATTGGAGAAATTCTTTCTGCCGAAATCTCAGAACGTGGTGCCAGAATCGACGATAAACGCTCGGAAGCTGCCATGGAAAAACGTAAACAACAAGGATATTTTTGATGTATTTAGTGAATTGTGATTGAGTGATTTAGTGAATAACACTATCACGTCACTTAAAATGGAGTAATTTTTCATTTCGATTACAATCACTAATTCACTCAATCGCTCAATTACTCAATAAAAAAATGGACATTCTCAGAATTGCAACCGCTGGTTCGGTAGATGATGGCAAAAGCACATTAATCGGACGACTTTTATACGAAACAAAGTCAATCACTAAAGATAAAATTGAAGCATTAGAAACGGCTTCAAAACGTAAAGGCTTAGATTTTCTTGACCTTTCTTTATTAACTGATGGACTTATCGCCGAACGTGAACAAGGTATCACGATTGACGTAGCCAATATTTATTTTTCAACGCCACAACGCAAATACATCATTGCGGATACCCCAGGTCACTTTGAATACACTCGTAACATGGTTACGGGAGCATCAAATACCAAGGTTTCTATGATTTTGATTGATGCTCGTAATGGTGTTTTGGAACAAACTTACCGTCACTTTTTCATCGCATCTATGTTACGCATTCCGAAAGTAATTGTGTGTGTCAATAAGATGGATTTAGTGGGATATTCGGAAGAAAAATTCAACGCAATTAAAGCTGATATTCAAGCGATTGCTGATAAAGTTTCTTTTGATGGACAGGAAGTTACCTTTATTCCAATGTCGTCATTGTACGGACAAAATATTTCGATTCAAGCAACTGAAATGACTTGGTACGCTGGTTTGCCTTTATTGGCGGAATTAGAATCGACTTCTTTTGACGAAATCAAAAAGCCTGCTCGTTTTCCAGTGCAGTTTGTAGTAAGACCCAAAACGGAAGAATTCCACGATTATAGAGGTTACGCAGGTAAAATTGCTTCGGGGTCATTCTCAGTAGGCGAAGAAGTAACGGTTTTACCAACAGGACAAACTTCAAAAATTGCCACTATCGAGAAATTCGGAACGCAATTGCAAACCGCAGGAGCGAAAGAATCGGTAGTGATTACTTTGGAAACTGACGTGGATGTTTCTCGTGGAAATATGTTGGTAAAAGCAGACAATCAGCCAAGCCAATTAAAGGAAATTGCCGCAAGAATTTGTTGGATGGATTCTCAGGCTTTGGTTTCGGGTAAAACATATATGCTTCAACATGGAATTAACGATTCAAAAGCTAAAGTTGTTTCTTTAAGTTCAAAAATTGACGTAGTAAATCAAGAAACGATTGAATCAGGCGTTTCAGAATTAAAATTGAACGAAATTGGCGATATTATTATCAAAACAGCCAAGCCAATTTTTGCTGATAAATACGCCGATAATCCTGCTAACGGAGCATTTATTTTAATAGATGACCAGACTAATTCAACGGTTGGTGTTGGGTTTGTTTTGTAGAAAAAGTATCAAAATTTGATGTTATATCTTTACAGAAGTCGTCCTTTTAAAGGACGACTTCTGTGTTTTCTGCCGTTATTTCATAAATATTCACCTATTGTTTCAACCAGTCCATCCATTCTTTTGCTACTTCATCCCCTCGATAAATTCTGTCAATTATTTTTCCAGAATCGTCTTTTTTTAATTCAAAAAATTGGTGGTCGTGGTTGATATGAGCTTTTAATGTTAGATTTTTCTTCCCTTTTTCGATAAATTCTAAAGGTAAATAGTCTAAAGCAATCGTTACTTCATTGTCTTCTGTTCCATACGCAATGTACAATGGTGTGTTGATTTTCAATAAGTTATCTAAATTTTTGGTGGAAAAAGAATGCCATGCGTAATAGGTATCTCCAAAACTTTTATCAACTGATTTTGGATATTTACAAACATCCTCCCAACCTTTATAAAGTTGGTCAATTTGTTTTTGAGCTTCTTCTGCTGATATTTTGCCATCTTTTACAGCTTGTCGATTACGGAAAATTTCATACTCAAATCGTCTGCCTGCATGACCCGAAAAAAGAATGGTATGCGAAATAGATTTATTAAAATTTGCTACCAAATTTGCCCCGACGGTAAAGCCTTCTGAACCACCACAAAACACTACTTTTTTCGTATCAATCCAAGTTTGTTTTATCAGATAATTAATCACTTGATTGCATTGTGAAGTAGCCTTATCAAGATTATTATTTACCATATATTTTCGGTTCAAAAATGTGGTATCTCCCGTTTTCATACCTTCTTCAAATTTTGCTATATACGTAGAGTCGGCAACTAAACGAGTGCCTAACTTCTGAACCATGACGAAATGATAATCATTTTTGTACGGTTTTATCTGAAAGGGAAATCGGGGGTAATATTTCTCTTGATAAATCTCAATTAAAGGTTCGGGACGAGAGCCTTGTCGGAAGAAAAAGAGTGGTTTTTAAATTTTCAAGTCTTCTTTTGTTCCAAAAACAATGAATGTTGTTGTGTCTTTGCCATCGGGCAAATGAAAAACCTGACAAAGGTCTTCTAAACGAGTAGTTTGAGAAAAACTACAAAAGTAAATGCAAGATAAAAAGGTGAGTAAGAAGAGTTTTCTCATGATTTTGATAGAATTTATTTTCCCAAAACACGGAGTTTTTTAAATAAGCCACAAATCATTTAACATCTTTTAAGTTAAAACCCTCTTTTAACCTAATTTTGCACTTCGTTAATGGCAATCTCAAGCTAAAACTCGAACTACTTCGTATGTTTTACGGTTTTGATTGAAGGAATAAATACCACACAAAAAATGGCAAAACGCAATTTCGGGGCAGAAGTAGCCCCAGAAGACAAGAAAAAAGTGAGTAAGGAAGGTTTCAACAAAGCCTTGAATATTTTTAGATTTACACTTCCCTACAAAGGAACATTCTTTATTGGATTTATATTTTTAGTTCTCTCGCAGATGACTTCCATGAGCATTCCCTTGTTGATGGGGCAGATGGTTGGAGCGATTGTTTCGCCTCAAAAACCTGTTAATCAGGCTCTTGCTAATATTCCAAATAACGGAATTGGGCAGAAAATACAGTCGATGCTAAGTCCGCAATCGGTTAATTTAACGCTTAATGACGTTACCATACTTTTTGTTGTGCTGTTGATTTTGCAAGCGGCTTTTTCATTTTTTAGAGTATATACTTTCACAAGAGTTTCGGAGCAATCAATGCGAGACTTACGCAAGGCTCTTTATACCAAAATTATTACGTTACCGATTCCATTTTTCGAGAAAAACCGTGTTGGTGAACTCATGAGCCGTATTACTACGGATATTACGCAGTTGCAAGATGTACTTTCAATCACTTTAGCCGAACTTTTTCGTCAGATTTTCACGCTCGTGGGTGGTATCATTTTGATTTCGTTTTTATCAAGCAAATTGACGCTTTTTATGTTGATGACGTTTCCGTTTTTGGTAGTTGCTGCCATTATTTTCGGAAGATTTATCCGTAAAAATGCTAAAAAAGTACAAGACGAATTGGCTTCAACGAATATCATCGTGGAAGAAACATTGCAGTCTATCAATGTCGTAAAAGCCTTTACCAACGAAGCCTTAGAAGTAAAAAGATACAGTTCATCGGTTCAAAAAGTGGTTGATTATGCTTTGAAAGCGGCAACATTCAGAGGTGGATTTATCTCATTTATCATCTTCGTGCTTTTTGGTGGCGTTGTTGGCGTGGTTTGGTACGGCGGGAACTTGGTTTTACAGGGTGAATTAGCCTTTAAAGACCTTTTCACGTTTATTATCTACACTGGTTTCATTGGCGGTTCAGTTGGTGGTTTAGGCGATATGTATGCCCAAATTCAGAGAACGATTGGAGCATCAGAAAGAATTTTAGAAATTTTAGATGAGAAATCAGAAATAAGTGTCGATGAAAGAATGGTAAGTCGGAAGTCAGAAGTTGTAGCAACTTCAACGCCTAAAATTGCTTACAAAAATGTCGCATTTGCGTATCCATCTCGTCCAGATATGGAAGTTTTGAAGAATATATCCTTAGAGGTAAAATCAGGTGAAAAAGTGGGTTTAGTTGGTTATTCGGGAGCAGGGAAATCAACGATTGTTCAGTTATTGATGCGATATTATAAACTTTCAAGCGGTGAAATTTTGGTCGAAGGAAAAAACATTAATGATTATGATTTAACCGAATTACGTAAAAAAATTGCCATCGTTCCGCAAGAAGTAATGCTTTTTGGAGGAACGATTTATGAGAATATTTCTTACGGAAACCCAAATGCTTCTGAAAATGAAGTAATTGCCGCTGCCAAAAAAGCCAATGCCTTTGATTTTATTGATTCTTTCCCTGAGCAATTTCAAACCATTGTGGGTGAACGTGGCGTGAAATTATCGGGTGGACAACGCCAAAGAATTGCCATTGCCCGTGCTATTTTGAAAGACCCAGCCATTTTAGTGTTGGATGAAGCCACAAGTGCTTTAGATTCTGAATCGGAGAAACTGGTGCAAGATGCTTTAGACGTTTTGATGCAAAACCGTACTACCATTATCATTGCTCACCGTTTGGCAACTATCCGTAATGTTGATACAATTTATGTGTTGAAAGAAGGCGAAGTTGCCGAAAAAGGTTCGCATGATGCTTTGATTTCAATTGAAGGCGGAATTTATGCTAATTTGGTAAAATTACAGTACGAGAATAATATGGTTCTTGAAGGTTAATAAAGTAGAACAGGTTGGAAAAGACAGGTTGGAAACCTGTACTACTTATCAGTCCAACTAACATAGAAATTTAGTGGTTTTGTAAAGATTATTTTATGATGATTTACTTTGTATAAAGGCTTAATTGTCAGCTGGTTAGTTTATAAATAACCATTAAATACGATTATACCACTTGATAATTAATTTAAAAAACGCAGACTAATATGAAAAAGTCTGCGTTTTTTTGTGAACAAATTTGTCTTTTATAATTAATTTATATATTTTGTACAAAAAAATAATTATATATTCATATTTTGAATACCTATTTATTTGATTTGTCTAAGTGATTTTTTTGAAAACTTATACTCATCAAAATTTTTGTACCAAAAACAATACTATGAACAAATGTATTTTCTTAGACCGTGATGGCGTATTAAATGTGGATAGAGTCGATTATGTATATCGTCTTGAAGATTTAATTATTCCAGAAGGTACGATTGAGGCTCTCCAAAAATTAAAAGCAGCAGGATATTTATTGATTGTGATTACCAATCAATCAGGAATTGCGAAGGGAATTTATACTCGTGAAGACGTTTTAATGTGCCATAATTACTTTCAGGAGCAATGTGGTAATTTGTTAGATGATATTTATTTCAGTCCGCATCACGAAAAATTTACATCGGCTTCGTTGACACGTAAACCTGATTCTTTGATGATTGAAAAAGCGATGGCAAAATATAAAATTGACCCTAATACTTCTTGGATGATTGGTGATGCTCACCGAGACATTACAGCGGGGAAAAAAGCGGGCGTAAAAACCATTCATTTAACTGAAAAACCAGAAGAATCGCAATCGGAAATTACAACCAGTGATTTACTAAGAGCAAGCGAATTAGTTTTGGCGTAAATAAAGTAACTCAGACTTTAGTCTGGAAACGATATTAATTCATTTTCAAAAGTATAAAAATAGACCACGGATTATACAGATTTAACGGATTTACATAGATAAATGTCTGTGTCAATCCGTTAAATCTATTAAATCTGTGGTCTATTTGTTTATGACAGATTCAGACTGAAGTCTGAGTTACTTTTTCTCTGGCAACATAATCACTTTAATCATGTTTTCAGCGAAATATTTTTTAGCAGCGGTTTTGGTACTTTCTACCGTTACTTTTTTCAACATTTCGTCTTCTTTCAATACTTCTTTTACGTCTTCACCGTCTTGATATTGTCCTTGTAAGTAACCCAACCAGAAGCCATTATCACGTAATTGCGTTTCAGTTTGACGTTTCGTTTCTGCTTTAAACTTCTCAATATCAGTAGCTTCTGCTCCAGCATCTTTCACTTTTTGGATTTCTGCTAAAGTACGGCTTACCAATTTTTCCACGTTTTCTGGAGCACATTGGAAGGCAATTCTGAAATTGTAACGTTTTGCAGGTACTTTAGTCGTTGAACCACTTACACCCACACCATAAACACCCGATTCTTCCTCACGTAATTTTTCGATTAATTTGATTTCTAACACTTCTGAAAGTGCTTCAACTTGTGTTTCGTTTTCGGGCGTAACTTCATAGTCACCCGACCAAACCATTGTTACACGTGCTTTAGCTTCTGTTCCTTTATAAAGTGTTTTTTCCACTTTTCCTTTTGGAGGACGAATGCCCAAATCTTTAAACGTTTCCTTGCGTTTTGTTGAAGGTAAACCGCCTAAATATTTCTCTAATAAAGGTTTAATCTCTTCATTTTTGAAATTTCCAACTAATACAAACGTAAAATCAGAAGCATCAGCGTAACGTTCTTTATAAATGTCAAAAGCACGTTGAGCGTCAATTTTTTCCATTCTTTCCTCCGTCATTGGTAAATTTCTTGGAGCGTAGTTACTCAAAATTGCACTTAGTGAATCGTTATAAACTTTCTCTGGTGTAAGCGTTTTCTGCTGATTTGACAAAGCATCACGTTGGGTAGCTAAAAACCCTTTGATAACTTCTCCGTCAAAACGTGGTTGCGTAAAATAGCTATAAATCAATTGCAAAGAGGTTTCAAAGTCTTTTGGTGAAGTTGAACCGTTGAAATTCTCGGAAGTTCCTGTAATGTACGGCATAACTCTTGCTACTTTGCCTGTCATCATTTTACGAAGATTGATTGAAGAAAACTCTCCCAAACCACCAATTGAAGCAATTGTAGAAGCCAAACGAGCGTTATCAGCATCTTTATCGGCGTACAAATTTGTTCCACCCAAGCTATATGCACCAATCAAAATTTCGTCATTTTTGAAGTCAGTTGGTTTTAAAACCGCTTTTACGCCATTGGCAAATGTCAATTCAGTAATGCCTACTTCTGGAATTTGTTTAGTTGCTGTAACTTTTGAACCTACTGGCAATTTTGCGATTAAAGGTTTATCAACTGTTTGGTCAACGTAAGCCGTTACGTTTTTGCCCGCAGTATTCAACCATTCTCTGATTTGTGCTTCGGTTGGTAAAGTTGCTTTGTCTTTTTCGGGAGCCATCAAAATTACTGCACGATTATCAGCCGTAATCAATGTATTACTCAAAGCGTTTACTTCTTCTAATTTTACACCATCTAAATGTTTCTTCGTGAAATCGTAGCTAAAATCTGGCGAAGTCAAATTTTCATCTTCTGTAAATGCTCCGACTAAACCTTCAGCCATTTGCTCAGAATCCGTTTTGTCTTTTTCCTTGAAAGCACGCTCTTGTCCGACCATATATTGGGTTTTCGCACGAGCTAATTCAGAAGCAGCAAACCCGAATTTTTTAGCTCTTTCAGTTTCTTCTAAAATCGCTTTTAAACCTTTTTCAACATTTCCACCTTTGGCAACTACGAAAGAAGTGAAAGCATCAAGATTTCCTAAAAATCCACCGTAACCAGCATATCCGAATTGAAAAGGAGGGTCGGCTTTTTGCGTAAGTTCTTGAATACGAGACGATAACATTTGGTTGAACAATGAACGAACCATACCATCACGACGGTCTTGATAAGTTACGTCTTTGCGTTTTGGTTGTTTGTTCAAAATCTGGATAATCGTATTCGGTTGCTCAGGGTCAGTAACAATCGCAACGTCTGTTCCGCCCGTCAAAGGAATTGTATATTTTGTTCTTTCCTTTTCATTGGCAGGGTTTTGAATACCGCTGAATTTTTCGATAATCATTTTTTCTACCATATCCACGTCAATATCTCCTACAACGGCAACAGCCTCTAAATCAGGACGATAAAAGTCTTGGTGGAATTGTTTTAAAACATCATATTTGAAGTTTTTCAAAACATCGTCTTTACCGATTGGTAAACGTTTTGCGTATTGCGAATTATTCAAAATTACAGGGAAATATTTGTCACGCATACGTGCCTGAGCCCCTTTTCCTGTACGAGATTCTTCCAAAACTACGCCTCTTTCTTTATCAATTTCAGAAGGGTCGAGGGTTGCATTATGAGCCCAATCTTCCAAAATTTGCATTCCTTTTTTGAAAACCTCAATTGAATCTGTCGGAACGGGCAACATATAAACCGTTTCGTCAAAACTCGTGTAAGCATTCAAATCTGCTCCGAAGCGAACCCCAGATTTTTGTAAGAAATTAACCAATTCATTTTTAGGGAAATTTTTCGTTCCGTTAAAATTCATGTGTTCCATGAAGTGAGCAAGTCCTTGTTGTTCGTCATTTTCGAGAACCGAACCCGCTTTAACCGCCAAACGCAACTGAGCCCGATTTTTGGGTTCAGCATTTTTCATGATGTAATATTTTAAACCGTTAGGAAGAACGCCCGTTTTAACCCGAGAATCCATTGGGAGAAGCATTTTGCTCAAATCTTCTTGAGCGAAAGTTGCATGGTTGGAAAGAAGCCCCAACGCCAAACCAGCAACCAGTGTAGTGATTTTTTTCATTTGAAATAGAGTTCCTCTGACCCCAACAGAGGTGTTTTTATTTTAGATTAGGGGGTAATTTGTAGCACGAAAAATTACTCCCGTAGCATAGGCACAATTTAGTGTTATTTTGTAGAATAACGGTGATAAGATTTGGAAATTGTTGTTTGGAAAATATCTAACGGTCAAATTTCTTTAAATACTCTCTTTTTGCGTAAAAGTAGGTGAGTACAAAAAATGTTGCAATATCAACCAATAATAAAAACATATATTCAATGCCAATGCCTTTTGGAGAATAATATAGTACCGCAAGCAAGCCTAATAAGCCAATGCCAAAAATGATGCGTCCTCTAAAAATGCTTACTTTACGCCAAATATCTTCATCTTCGAAATACATAGAAACATTAACAGGAGGCATTGGAATTAGAGAATAATAGTTGCCATAAAGCATGGTTGCCATAAAAATAAAGGTTTCTGAGAGGCTTATGATATTTCCAAACTTAATGTAAAAGAGATATAAAAGCCCTGCCAAACATACTTGGCTAATGGTAAAAAGTAGGTCAACTCTTTTTCCTAAAAAAATCATTTTATCATTTCCGTTTAAAAAAGAATCTCTTTGCGTAAAAATATAGACGCAAGTCATAGAAACATTTAGAATAGAAATGAATGCTAATGGATAGGTTGATTCTTTGTTGCCAGTTTCATTTCTTAGTAGATTTGAAATAAAAAATAGGGAAATTGGTACGATGCAAAGTGCAATTTTTTGAATTAAATTTGGGGTTTTCATAGTGTAAATGTTTTAAGTGATAACGTTTTAAGTGAGTAAATACACAGATTATTGATTCTTCAATTCTTGTTCTATAAAATTCAAAAGTGTTTGTTTATCAGGTAGTTGAAGCATATATTTTGAGATAAATAATTCATTTTCAAGCCCTGCGGTAGCATATTCAACCAAAGCATCATCCTTGTCTGCACACAAAATTATGCCTACGGGTGGATTGTCGCCTTCAGTCATTTCGTTTTTACGGAAATAATTTAGATACATCAACATTTGCCCAGAATCTGCATGGTCAAATTTTCCTAATTTTAGGTCAATTAATACATGACACTTCAATATTCTATGATAAAAAACTAAATCAATTCGATAATGTGTATTGCCAAAAGTGATTCGTTTTTGTCTGGCTTCATAGCAAAATCCTCGCCCCAATTCTGTCAAAAACGATTGTAAATGATTGATAATAGCAGTTTCTAAATCAGTTTCCGAATATTGAGATTTCTCTTCTAAACCTATAAATTCTAAAAAATAAGGATTTCTAACGATGTCTTTGACTTCAAAAGGCTTTTGGTCTTTGATTTTTGCAATAACCCCTTTTTTATCTGTTGAAAGTCCCGTTCTTTCAAATAATAAAGTATCAATTGCTCTCTCCAATTCTCGAACTTTCCACGCATTTTTAACCGTTTCTATTTCATAAAATCGTCTTTTTAAATCAGAATCAAGGCGTAATAATTCTATAAAATGAGAGAAAGAAAGTGTGTTGATAAGCGTTTCAACAGGTAGCATCAATTCCTGATATGAATCATCATTTGGATTTTTTAATTGCTCAGATACTGACTGGTTAATTGCATTTTTGAATTTGGCAGACACTGTCTGCCAAATTTGAGGATAAGTCAAATAAAACTGTCGGAATTGTCGAAGATTTCGGTCTGAAAACCCAATATTACCTTTCAATTTCATTTGTTGTGAAATGTTTAAGAGTAATTGTTTCCCATAGGTTGCCCTGTCTTCGCCCTTCTGTTCAAATTCCACGATATAGCAACCAATCAGCCAATTTCTAATGGTTTGTAAACTATTTACCTGCTTAACTGCCTGCGAGGACAATTGGATGTGAGTAGATTCAATCGAATTTATTAATTGTTCAAAGTTCATTTGACGTTGTTTTAAGGAGTAAAATTATTGTGTTTTAAACTGAACAAACCAAGCCATAATCTCGTCCATTACCGTCATATTGAGGGAATATTCTACAAATTGCCCTTTCTTTACGGCAATGACCAAATCGGCTTGTTTCAGTAAATCAAGGTGATGGGAAATACTGGGTTTTGTCATATTGAATTTATCGGCAATATCGCCCGCATTCATGTCTCCGTCTTTGAGCATTTCCAAAATCTCACGTCGGGTAGTATCATTTAGGGCTTTAAAAAGTATGTTCATGAGGTTTTGTTTTTAGCTTCAGATTCGGCAATAATTTGGGTGTTTTTGTAAATAATGACCCATGAGCCTAAATAGTAAAGTATGAAAATTCCAAATATTCCACCAACGGCAACTTGTTTAGTATTGGGTAAAATCAAGAAAATAATTACTACCAATAAGCCAAAATAGAATTCAAATTTGCCTGTAAGTTTTTGAGATTTCTTGTAAAAAGTATCACCGTAAGTATCGCCATAAGTGGCTGTCATACTGTTTTGAAGTCCCATTTTCTTAGGTAAAACACTCTGGTAATTTCCTTGTATCATGAGGAATATTCCGAAAAGAATAAAAAAGGCGTTATATCCTAAATTGGGCGTATAATTGAAGGAATAATATAGTATAAGTACCGAAGTTAATACACAAAACACAGCCCAAATAATTTTTAACTTTAAATTAAGCTTTTCAAAATCATCACTTTCTGACTTATAAATGCTTTTGATTATTTCGATTAATTTTCCAAAATAGGCAACAGTAAGCATCCCTATAAACCCGATTGCAAAGCTGAAAAACGATTCAAAAAAAGGTTTGTCACGGAATAAAATGACCACAATCAATGGCGAAACATAAGCCAAGATTATTATTATTGTCAATAGAGTTTTTGGTTTTTTCATAGCTGTAAATGTTTGTAAATAAATATTTAGACAAATATCTAAATAAAGATTATTTACTTCCAAATGTTTTGCTGAAAATATTTAGAAGATTGTCTAAATGCTCGAAATAATCGGATGTATACATGAAGGACACAACCGCTGACGGGGTGAAAAACCGCCGTCAGGGTTATATACAAAGAACCCTGACGGCGGTTTTTCACCCCGTCAGCGGTTATTGAAGGCAATTTATGAATTCGTCAAGAAGAATATACTTCCGAAAATAATTATCAGCTATTTTCTAAAACTTTGTTAAGGGAAATGGCAAAACCTCTTTTCTTTGTATTAAAATACTTCCCAAAAATGTATCAACAAACCATCAAAAATATAACCTACCATTTCCCTGACCTCAAAACTTTGATGGCGAAGGCAACGCCTCGGCGGTCGGGGGATGAGTTGGCGGGAGTTGCTGCAAAATCTGCTCAAGAAAGAGTGGCAGCACAAATGGCTTTGGCGGATATTCCGCTTACAACTTTTTTGACGGAGCATCTGATTCCTTATGAAAAGGACGAAATCACTCGGCTCATTATTGATACGCACGATGCACAAGCATTTGCTTCCATAAGTCATTTAACGGTTGGAGATTTTAGGGATTTTCTTTTGCAAGAAACCGTTGATAAACAAATATTAACGAGTTTGCAGAAAGGTCTAACGCCCGAAATGGTGGCGGCAGTAAGCAAAATTATGCGAGTGCAGGACTTGATTACCGTAGCATCAAAATGTGAGGTTGTCACTAAATTCAGAACAACGATTGGTTTGCAGGGGCGTTTTTCGACTCGCTTACAACCCAATCACCCAACGGACGATTTTAGGGGAATTGCTGCCAGTATGATTGATGGTCTTTTTTATGGAAGCGGTGATGCGGTTATCGGGATAAATCCTGCGACGGATAATATTCCGACGGTCATTCGACTTTTAGAAATGTTAGATGCGGTTCGGCAAAAGTTTGAAATTCCGATGCAATCGTGCATTTTGAGTCATATTACCACCACCATTCAAGCCATTGAACGTAATGCTCCTGTTGATTTGGTTTTTCAGTCGATTGGTGGAACAGAAGCAACGAACACTTCTTTTGGCGTTAATTTGAATATTTTACAGGAAGGCTACGAAGCGGGACTTTCGCTAAATCGTGGGACGATTGGCAATAATTTGATGTATTTTGAAACAGGACAGGGAAGTTCACTTTCGGCAAATGCCCATCATGGACTCGACCAACAAACCTGCGAAACTCGGGGGTATGCAGTGGCGAGACATTTTAATCCGCTTTTGGTAAATACCGTCGTGGGTTTTATCGGCCCAGAATATTTGTACGATGGAAAACAAATTATTCGGGCGGGATTAGAAGACCATTTTTGCGGTAAATTATTGGGACTTCCAATGGGCGTTGATGTTTGTTATACCAATCACGCTGAAGCCGACCAAGACGACATGGATATTTTATTAACCCTCTTAGGAACAGCAGGTTGCAATTTTATCATGGGGATTCCTGGAGCTGATGATGTGATGTTACATTATCAAAGTACGTCATTCCATGATGCTCTTTATATCCGACATTTATTGGGGAAAAGACCTGCCCCAGAGTTTGAAGAATGGTTATTGAAAATGAATATTTTTGATGAAAAAATGAGGTTAAAATCGGGAGATGTGAAATTGATAGAGGCGATGAATTTGTAGTGGCGAATCGTATTCCCCAAAATGCCCTAACAGGCGAATGCTATTCGCCACTACTCGCTATTTAAAAGTAATAACCTCATTAAAAATTCCCCTTTTGGCTTGCCAATCTTGTACAGCTTTGCCCGTTCCTGCTGCCCACGGCTGAATTTCATGGTCTTTTTTACGTTTGTAATCAACCAATTCTTCGCTCAATTGTATCTCGCCCGTTGCCCGCACGTGATAGGCAATAATAAGCTGATTCATGCGGTGAAATTCATATAAACCTACCAATTCCACAATTTCAGCATCAAGGTTTAACTCCTCTTTTACTTCTCGCAAAATACCTTCTTCGGGTGTTTCTCCAGCTTCTAAAAATCCTGTGATGAGGGCGTACCAAGTCTCAGGCCAAGCGGCATTCCGAGCCAAAATAATATCGCCTTCGTGTTCAACAATGGCAGCAACTACGGGTGTAGGATTATTCCAGAATACATATCCGCAATCATTACTTTGGTCGGTACATTGAATACGGTCTTTGCCGTCTCTAAATTGGGTTTCCAAAGGTTTTCCACATTGTGGACAGAATTTCATTTTGGACATTTTTAAATTGTGATTTAGTGATTGAGTGAGTTGTGATTGAGTGAATTGTGATTTTTGTATACCCCCTTTTTAATCTGCGTTAAGTTTTCTACATAAAATCCTTTTAAATCTGCGTTACGAAGTATCAGTGTCATCTGCGTGCAATAAACATTAGCTTGGAAACGAAATTTTACCCATCGAAACCGAAGGAATTCCTCTGCGAGAACCAAAATCTGATTCTCCACCTGAAACCGTCTCATTCGCTAAAATGGCAAAAAGTACGGCTTCTTTGGCATCGCCTGAAATACCTAAGTCGTTTGTTTTGAGAAAATTACAAGGCAATAATTCCTTTAGCCATTCAACCAATAATGGGTTGTGCATTCCTCCGCCAGACATATAAATATTGAAGTCTTTAATGTCATAAGCAGTATTATTAATCGTAAAGTTTATCGCTTCCGCAATTGTCTCAGCACTAAAACGAGTTAAAGTTGCCAATAAATCATTTACCAAAATATCATTTGTATTACTTCTCGTCTGTGCTTTTTTGACATATTCGATACTAAATAATTCTGGTCCAGTGGTTTTAGGAAATGCCCCTTTAAAGAAATTATCAGCTTTTAATTCTTCCAAAAGGGCTTGATTTATTGAACCTTGTCGGGCAATTTCAGCATCTCTATCATACGCTTTTTCTGGGAAATATAATCTTGTGAACGCATCAATTAGTGTATTTCCCGTTCCTGTATCCGTCACAAAAACCTCTTCTGGATTCATGGTTGTGGGTAAATACGTAAAATTGGCAATGCCCCCCATGTTGAGCATAATGCGATTTTCACCCTTTTTACCAAAGATAAAGTAATCACCATAAACGGCTAATGGAGCTCCTTCGCCACCTGCGGCAAGGTGTTTTTGTCGGAAGTCAGAAATCGTAATAATTCCTGTTTTTACGGCAATATGGTCGCCATCTCCAATTTGTAAAGTGGCATTCGGGAATTTTTCTTGAAGGTGCAAAATCTTGGGAGCGTGCATGACCGTTTGCCCGTGCGAGGCAACTAAATCAACTTCGGCAGGAGAGATATTCCAAGATTTTAGACATTCTAAAATCATATTGGCATGAAGTACGCCAATCCATTCATTCAATAAAGCAAGGTGTTGAAAATCAATGGTTTGTTTGGCAAAAACTTTACGGATTTCTGTTTTGATTTCTTCTAAATAATCAACGGTATCAAATTGTAATAATTTAACTTCGGTACTTTCACCTGCACCCGAAATCTCGCAAAGAGCCACATCAAGTCCGTCCATTGATGTTCCTGACATTAAACCAATAATTTTTCGAGTAGGTTTTTGGGCAATTTGGTAGAGAGCTTGGAGGTTCTTGTTCATAAGGTTAAAGATTTGATGATGAAATTCAAATTTACGAAGTTTGAATTTATTTACCTTATTTTTAACCATTGCTATTCGATGTATGGGGAAGAGCAAAATTTATTTCAATCAAACAAAGCCAAAAAGCCTTTTAATTCATCTAAGATAAGAGAATCAAAATCCCAGATATGTGGTTTATGTTGAAGGCTATATTCGAGTGTACAGTATGTTCCTGCTTGTTGGCGTTGTTGGTGTGTAGCTGTATCATATTTCAGATAATTATATACCCAGAGTTTATCAAATTCCTTTTGTGAAAGTTTTTCACAGACGACCAGCCCCAATTAATTAAAAACAAGAACAATTATTTCACAAAATAAACCTACTGCCGTTGTCTGTGGAGACACAGACAACGGCAGTAGGTTTAAAACCTTGACTACGTTGGGATTCTCGCTCAGTAGCTCGCATCTTGCGAGTTACGATTATTATCAGGCTTCCAGCCTACATGAATTCGCTAACTTAGGCAAGATGCCTAAAAATAGCCGTAACTCGCAAGATGCGAGCTACTGATTGTCTGATATTTTTTGCGGTTGTTGTGAGTTTTCCTCCAACAACTCGTGCGAAAGCAATCAGATAATCAGTATTACACTTAACAAATTAATAATCATCTATAAAACTATTTGTCCGATTGTTGGTGGAAAACACCAACAAAGGCGAAAAGCCCTAAATCTATTAGATTTAAGGCTTTTCTTATTTTTTCGCTTGAATTTCTAATTTATTTTTTGAAATCAAAGCACTCAGTTTTTCTTTTTCCTTTTGACTCAAAGGCTTGGATTGAATATACTCAATCTCAAAGGGTATTGCTTGTTTTTTCATTTGAGTTATTGATTAAAATATTTGTCTATTAATCTAAATGCCGCAGTTGTGTCAATATACATTCTTAATCCACCAAGCCTTTTTGCCTGCAATTTATCCATGTAATGTTCAATTAAAGCTGTTTTTGAATCGAATACTACATAGCCATCGTAACCAGATTCAAGAGAAACTTTACAAGCATAAGCTACTAAATTACCTGCAACTCCCAAATATACCTTGTTTTGACCTTTATTGAAAGAAGCACTTTCCAAGAGATTCATAAAAATATGGTCTTTCCCGTCAGATATACTCAATAATCCTTGAATTACATCCTCATTT
This sequence comes from Arcicella sp. LKC2W, assembly GCF_034931005.1. NCBI lineage: Bacteria > Pseudomonadati > Bacteroidota > Cytophagia > Cytophagales > Flectobacillaceae > Arcicella > Arcicella sp. LKC2W. Next base: position 199,406 of record NZ_JAYGIN010000012.1, on the reverse strand, counting down.
CCTCTTGTAACAAGTTTAAAAACCTTACAACCAGATTTATTATTTTCCTTCTTCCAATCAAATAACCAATCTTTTTCTATTATTTCGTCATTTTTTATGGATAAAATATCAGTCAAAAATCGTTCTTCTGTGAAAGCATTTTCTATTGAATTGGTCAGTTTATCAATTTCTACATCAAGCATTGGTTAGAACTTTTATCATCATAAATTTACCAATTATGTTCTAAAAATCAAAGAAATAAGAAGAGTAATTATGCCTAAATCAGTAGCTTGCATCTTGCAAGTTACGAGTATTATCAGGCTTCCAGCCTATATAAATTCGTTAACTTAGGCAAGATGCCTAAAAATAGTCGTAACTCTCTTTGGTTCAAGCGTCCTTCTCTTTGGTTCAAGCGTCCTCGCTTGAACCAGAGGGGCAATCATTTCACAAAATAAACCATTGAGTTGTCTGTGGAGACACAGACAAGGGCAGAAGAGTAATTATGCCTAAATCAGTAGCTCGCATCTTGCGAGTTACGGGTATTATCAGGCTTCCAGCCTGCATGAATTCGTTAACTTAGGCAAGATGCCTAAAAATACTCGTAACTCTCTTTGGTTCAAGCGTCCTTCTCTTTGGTTCAAGCGTCCTCGCTTGAACCAAAGGGGCAATCATTTCACAAAATAAACCATTGAGTTGTCTGTGGAGATACAGACAACGGCAGTAAAAAATAGTCGTAACTCGCAAGATGCGAGCTACTGAGGAAGAACGCTTTGCTAAACCTACGACCAGTCTGGGGAAAAAGACCCAGAGATAATGCCTCCATAAACTTTTAAATCATCAAGTTGTTGTATGGTAGGGTATCGTTTTTTTTCAAAAAAATCAAGCTCTCTTTTAAGAATAATTTTAAAATCTGACAATATTTTTTCGTAGAAAGAATGAATAAAGACATCTATTGTTTGAAAATTGTCTTTACTTTTTGACTCTAAATTCTCCCATAAATAACCTTCTTTATTAGTTTTGGCAAAAACTGTTAAATTATCAGGTAATGAAAATACTCCATCTTGAAGGCGGTAAACAATTCTTACATTATGAGTAACCCAATGACGTAAATTTAAAAAATCTTTATACTTTTGGCTATATTCTCCTTGAATTAAGATTTGGTTTTCATTGCATTTACAATCTCTTTTTTCTTTTTTCTTCGTTATAGTTATTTCCCCATCTTCTTTTTTTAACATGTCACATATTTTGTCAAATATCTCTATTGAATTATAGATTATAAATACAGCTTGTAGTAACTGTGATTCAAACATTAATAACTTATTTCCAACATCATCATCCTCTGGTGCATTTGGATTTTCTTCCAATATTTTTTTTAAAATAAGCAAGTTCCTGAAAATAGAATAATTCCATTGCCAAATTAACTTACGAGTAATATTTCTTCCCTCACCTATTCCGAAAATCTCTACTGGTTTTGCAGTACCATCATTTCCAATGTACTTTGACCAGATGACTTCATAATTTTTAATTTGAGAAAGTATTTCATAATTGTTTCTCTCTAAAATATCTCCATGATTTTTTAAGTTTTGCATTTTATTATTGTTTTAAAATAGCTAAATATATCAATTTTACCCTACCCCTTCAACTCCTCCTTCAAAAACTTAGCCGTATAACTCCCTTTCACCTTCGCTACTTGCTCTGGGGTGCCTTCTGCGATGATGTTTCCGCCTTTTTGTCCTCCCTCTGGACCGATGTCAATTACGTGGTCGGATACTTTGATTACGTCTAAATTATGCTCAATAATCAAGACGGTATTGCCTTTGTCTGCCAATCGGTTGAGGACTTCCAAGAGTTTTTTGATGTCTTGAAAATGGAGTCCAGTGGTGGGTTCGTCCAAGATGTACATGGTTTTGCCCGTGTCTCTTTTCGAGAGTTCTTCGGCTAATTTTACTCGTTGGGCTTCTCCTCCCGACAGCGTTGTCGCTTGTTGCCCGATGGTGATATATCCCAAACCTACTTCGTTGAGCATTTGTACTTTGCGAGCAATTTTTGGCTGATTTTCAAAGAATTCTACCGCTTGTTCTACCGTCATATCCAACACATCGGCGATTGATTTTCCCTTAAAACGAACTTCCTGCGTTTCACGGTTGAAGCGTTTTCCTTTGCAGGTTTCGCAAGCTACGTGTACGTCGGGCAAAAACTCCATTTCAATTTTTTTCATGCCTGCACCTTCGCAATCTTCACAGCGTCCACCTTTCACATTGAAGCTAAAACGACCCGCTTTGTAGCCTCTAATTTTAGATTCGGGCAACTCTGAGTACAAGGTGCGAATGTCCGTAAACATACCCGTATATGTAGCAGGATTCGAGCGTGGCGTGCGTCCGATGGGCGATTGGTCAACTTCGATTACCTTGTCCAAATGTTCCAAACCCTCCACCGATTTATGAGGCATGGGTTCTTTTTTTGCGTAAAAAAAATGACGGTTCAAAATCGGATACATCGTGTCGTGAATCAGCGAAGATTTTCCCGAACCACTCACGCCTGTTATCGAAATCATTTTCCCCAAAGGCAGTTTTAGCGTAACATTTTTCAAATTATTACCCGTTGCTCCTTTGATAATTAGTGTATTACCGTTTCCTTTTCGGCGTTGTTTGGGTACGTCAATTCCAATTTTTCCACTCAAAAAATTAGCCGTTGTTGAGTTATTTTTTAAGAAATTTTCGGGCGTTCCTTGTCCCACAATCGCCCCGCCGTGTCGTCCTGCTCCTGGACCAATATCCACAATATAATCCGACTCCAACATCATGTCTTTGTCGTGTTCAACGATGAGAACCGAATTACCCAAATCACGTAAATCTTTGAGGGCTTGAATCAATTTTACGTTGTCTCGTTGGTGCAAACCGATGCTTGGTTCGTCCATGATATACAACACGTTGGTCAATTGCGTACCAATTTGCGTAGCCAAACGGATGCGTTGGGCTTCTCCGCCAGAAAGTGTTCGTAATGAACGATTTAGCGTTAAATATTCCAAGCCAATACCCGTCAAAAAGCCAATTCTCTTTCTGATTTCTTTCAAAATTTCTTTGGCAATTACGTTTTGGCGTTCATTCATTCTTGGCTCTAAATCGGTAAACCATGTCGCCAATTCGGCAATGTCCATTTCGGCTAATTGAGCAACGTTTTTATGGTCAATCAAGAAATGAAGCGACTCTTTTTTTAGTCTCAAACCTTTGCAATCGGGGCAAGTATTCACGACCATAAAGTCTTTTATCCAGTCTTGAATCTTCTCCGAACCTGTTTCTTGCTGACGTTTCAAAAACGTTACGATGCCTTCATATTTGGTATTCCAATCTGTGCCTTCGTATTTTTTGGAAGGAACAGCCACAGGCGTATCTGTACCATGAAGCATGACTTCGATGGCTTCGGCAGGGAATTTTTCGATGGGCGTTTTCAGACTCACTTTGTAAGGTTTCAGCAATACTTCTAATTGCTTAAAAATCCACATATCACGGAATTCCCCAATCGGAGCAATGGCTCCTTTTTCAATGCTGAGGGTTTTGTCGGGTAGAATCGAGTCTTCGGTAATTTCCTCCACTTTGCCCAAACCTTGACAAGTCGGACACCAGCCGTAAGGCGAGTTGAAAGAGAAATTATTGGGTGACGGTTCGTCGTAACTAATGCCCGAAACAGGATCCATCAAGAATTTTGAAAAATTACGAACCTCATTTTTTTCATCACGTGTCATCATGATGCCTTTCCCTTGATTCAAAGCCGTTTGCACGGATTGTGATAAACGAAAACGGTCTTCGGTTTTGACGATAATTCTATCAATTACAATTTCTATATCGTGAATTTTGAAACGGTCGAGTTGCATTTTAGGCTGAATATCCATCACCACGCCGTCCACACGTACTTTGGTATAACCCAATTTCTCAATTTGAACAAATAACTCACGGTAATGACCTTTACGTCCTTTTACGACAGGAGCCAAAATAATCAATTTTTGGTTTTGATAATCTTGCAAAATCACGTCAATAATTTGGTCGATAGATTGCTTAATCATCTTCTCGCCCGTGACGTAACTAAACGCTTCGCCCGCTCGTGCGTAGAACAAACGCATAAAATCGTAAATTTCGGTAACGGTTCCAACGGTCGAGCGTGGATTTTTGGAAGTCGTCTTTTGCTCAATCGAAATCACGGGCGAAAGTCCATTGATTTTATCCACATCTGGACGTTCCATATTGCCCATAAAACTACGTGCATAGGCAGAAAATGATTCCATATAACGGCGTTGCCCTTCCGCATAAATGGTATCAAAAGCTAAGGAAGACTTGCCTGAGCCAGAAATTCCCGTAAAAACCACCAATTTATTGCGTGGAATGGTGAGGTCAATATTTTTAAGATTATGTTCTCTTGCACCAAGAATTTCGATATTCTCGTGTCCTGTAATGTCTGAATTATTATTTGCCATATTGTGGGGAGTAGGGGTTGGGGTTTAGGGGTTGATTTTAAACCTGAGCCTCTAAAACCTAACACCTAATTGAACCATAAAGTTAAAGAAAAGCCCACGTTTTTGGCGTGGGCTTTTTGGGTTTTTATTTGAGTTTAAAGAAGTTTACAAATTCCCTAAAATACCTAATACCAAACTTGCTGAATTGTAAGCGGCTATTGAGCCAAAAACATTCATGTCCACATGGGCTTTTGAGTTGGCATTATCGCTGATACTTCTGAGGATTAAACATGGTATTTTTAATTCGTAACAAACTTGTGCTACGGCTGCACCTTCCATTTCGGTAGCATCGGCTTTTACTTTATTTTGGAGTTCTTTTACTTTTTCATCTGAATTTACAAAAACATCGCCAGTGGCTACAATTCCTGTCATAACCTTTACTTTTCTACCTACAATTTCTTTGTATTTCATTAGATTTGACACTTTTTGGGCTTTTTGTAGTAGAATAGAATCGGCAGGGAAATATAGCGGATTTCTTGATTTATCCGTTGGGTTAAAGGTTTGCCAAAGCACCATGCCCGTAGAGTCAATTTTTCCGAAATCGTGTTGAATAGTCGATTTGGCAATGACCATATCTCCAGGCATAATTTCAGGATTGACTCCTCCTGCAATACCCGTAAAAATCAGTTGTTGAGGTTGCCAATTCATCAATAAAATGGTGGTAGTCATGGCAGCATTTACTTTGCCTACGCCCGTGAGTGCTACCACTACTGAACGCCCACGCAACTCTCCTGTAAGAAAACGAATGCCTTTGAGATTGATGATTTGTTTGTGTTGAAGTGAGTCTTCTAACAGTTTTACTTCGTCGCTGAATGCACCCAAAATAGCTGTTAGTGGTTTCTGGGCTTTTGTGTGAAAAGAAAATAATAAAAATAATAATGCTATTTTTTTCATAAATGTGATGAATTGCACAATTCTTGTTCTGAGTATATTTGTTAACAAAATTACCATTTACTCATTTCCCAATGCTATTCTGCATTGAAAAACAATGTTATTCACTAAATTTAGTAAATAATTAAACACTAAAATATAATTTCTGTACATTCTACGTACCCCAGTAAGTTTATTTCCCTTCACCGCCCAAAACGATTAATAAGAACTTCCATTATTAAATCCTTAACTCGCTTAACAATGAACTACTCATTGAACGCCTACGCTCAACCACTTACGGTTGAACAGGCTGCTCATTTATTACGCAGGGCTACGTTTGGCCCTACCCAAGCCAATATTGCAGCATTTACTGGGGTTAGCTCAACGCTGGCAATTCAGACTTTAATTGATAATATTAATTACAATCCACCTCCGCCTGTTGATTTGAATGATGCCAAAACGACGGCTGGACAGGAATATGTAAATACTGCTTATGATTCAACACTTGGGCGAAATTTTGAATTTAGATTTTATTACAAATATTGGTGGATAAATATGATAACCATGCAACATGGAAATCCATCAATTATTGATAAAATGACGCTTTTTTGGCAGAATCATTTTGTTACTACCGAAGCCGCTGTTGATGAGTATCGAGCTGTCTATAAGTATTTTATGAAAGTTAGGGGGCGTTCATTAGAGAATTTCAAAGACTTTGTACGTGATATTACTTATGACCCTGCCATGCTGAAATACTTGAATGGGCATGACAATCAAAAAGGAACGGGTGGGGTTGCTTCAAACGAAAATTATGCTCGTGAATTACAAGAATTATTTGTGGTGGGAGCGAAGGATTTTGCAGGAAATAGTAATTATACTGAGAATGATGTAAAAGCGGCTGCCAGAGTATTGACGGGTTGGAGATATAGAAATTTTTATTCAAACGGAACAACTTTTGTGGAGAGTTACTTTACTGCAACTCGCCATGATACTGCCTCTAAAGTTTTCTCTGCCAGTTATCAAAATAAAGTCATCAATACTCCTACAACATATCCTGGCTATAGTAATGCAGGTGAATTTGAAATAGATGAACTTTTGACTACCCTGTTTGCTCATCCAGAAACATCAAAATTCATTTGTAGAAAATTATACCGCTTTTTTGTTAATCCCAATGTTACCCAAGAAATTGAGGACAATGTAATAATTCCTTTGGCCAATATTTTTAAAAGCCCTGACCCAATCACAGGCAGAACCTTTGAAATAAAACCCATTATCTACAAACTATTATCTTCTGAACATTTCTATGATGTAGGAAACATTGGAGCAATCATTAAATCTCCAGCCGAGTTTATCATTGGAGCTTATCGTTTCTTTAATTTTCAAGTTCCCATGATTGATGCTGGAAACTTGATTAACAGCATTAAAAATCATCGAGTGTATGCCCAATATTTGTATGATAGAATGAATGAAATGCAAATGGCTTTGCTCGACCAACCTACGGTTTTTGGCTATGATGCGTATTTTCAAACGGGATATTCAAGAAACTGGATAAATACTTCGCAAGTTGGTCTTCGTAACTCATTCACGGATAGATTAATTTCTGGTAGAACAGTTGTTTCTGGTATTACGCCATTAGTTACTATCAAAATAGATATGTTAGCGATGGTTGATTTAACAAATGTTAATCATAATCCAACAATTCCATTACCTCCCAATTATGATGTTACCAACTGCGTGCATATTGTGGATTTAGTGACAATGAATTTATTTGCAACGGGACTTACTGCCAATCAAAAAACATTTTTGATTGATACCATTTTTATGATTAATCAACCCCGAACAAATTGGCCAACCCAATGGGCTGCTTACAAATCAAACCCAACGACAACAAATATTAATACGGTAAAATCCAAATTAGAAGCCTTGATGAAATACTTACTCAGAATGGCAGAATATAGTATTTGTTAAAGTACAACAGGAATTTTTCCTGTAAACAATCAATTATCCATAAAGCAAATAGCATCAAAATATACAATTATGAAACGTAGAGATTTCCTTGCTGCCACATCCTCTTTTTTAGTTCCAGTAATGGTGGGCGGAATGGGGGTGAAAGCCTTCGGAGCTAATTCTCCACTTGTGCAATCCCTGATGAAAACGGATGCACTCGCCAAAGACCGTGTTTTAGTTATCATATATCTTAATGGTGGAAATGATGGATTGAATACCGTTATTCCACTCGACCAATATTCTCAATACAATACTTTAAGAAGCAATATTGCCATACCACAAGCGTCTGTTTTACCAATTGGAAATGGACTGACAGGTTTACATCCAAGTATGACAGGCTTGAAACAACTCCACGATAATGGAAAAGTGGCTGTTGTTCATTCGGTTTCTTATCCAACTCCCAACTATTCACATTACCGAGCTACTGATATTTGGATGACAGGTTCGGATTCCAATGTGCAAACAGATACAGGCTGGGCGGGGAGATATTTAGAAGACAGATTCTTAAATTACCCAACACCCCCAATTACAGACCGTGATGCAGCAAATGCCACAATGGAAGACCCATTAGCAATTCAGATTGGTTATTTGACTTCTACAACTGTTTTGGGGAGCAACCAGTCGATGGCTGTGGCAATTAATGACCCCGCCAGTTATGCTACTTTGGTCGGTGGTGGTAGCGGAGGGACTTCTCCAGATTTACCATGTTGTGAAGCAGGTGATTTAGTAGCTTTTATCCGTCAACAACAAGCGTTAGCCATTGGTTATTCAGCTGAAATTACGGCAGCTCATAATGCTGGAAATATTACGCCAGCTCCTGTATATCCTACAAGTAATTCTATTGCTGACCAATTGAAAATTGTAGCAAGATTAGTTGGAGGAGGTTTAAAAACCAAAATTTATTTCCTTTCGATTGGAGGCTTCGATACTCACTCGGGACAAGTGCAATCTGGTGGTGGAACCAATAATAATTTGGGTGGACACGCTACTTTGTTAGGAAGAGTTTCGGCAGGAATTACGGCATTTCAAGCTGATTTACAGCAGAGAGGGGTGGAAGATAAAGTTGTTGGATTTACTTTTTCAGAATTTGGCAGAAGAGCCAACTCTAACTCAAGTGCTGGAACAGACCACGGTGTAGCCGCTCCAATGTTTGTTTTTGGTTCAAGTCTGAAACGCCAAATGGTTGGAAGAAATCCAAATATCGGAGGTTATTCTAATTTACCGACAGATTTGAACGGTACAACGGGTAATCAAGATTTAAAAATGCAAATCGACTTCCGAAGAATTTATTGGGATATTCTCATCGACTGGTTCGGAAGAAGCAAAACCGATGCGACTTCAGTATTGTTAAATAAATCTTTTGATACAGTTTCATTATTTACGGATGAAGTTTGTACGATAAAAACAGGAAGTTGGCACGATGAAAAAACATGGTCGTGTGGACGTGTGCCTTTTACAACAGAAAATGCCAAAATTTGTGCAGGTCATACCGTTTCACTCAGTGCCAATGCAACGGTTAAAAATCTTCAAAACTACGGAAATTTGAATATCGCTGCGGGTGTAAAACTTTCGGTTGCTGGTATTTAAGTTTTGTCTGAACTATGATTTACTTGATGTAAAGATTTTTCTTAGACAATCTTAAAACCTACCCAACTAATCATATTTGAAACAAACAAAAAACGGTCAGATGATTTATTTCATCTGACCGTTTTTATATCAAATCCTAAATTGAATTAATCTTCTAATGTCTCCGCTTGGCGTTGCTTGTTCACTCTTGCAGATACACCAATACTGATTTCATAAAGTCCCAAAAGTGGTAAGGTTACCAAAAGTTGAGAAATCATATCGGGTGAAGGCGTAATAATTGCCGCAATAATCAAAATTACTACCAAAGCATGACGACGATATTCACGCATGAATTGTGGCGTTAGAATACCAACCATCGACAATACATAAGCAATCATTGGCAACTGAAAGGTAATTCCACAGGCCAAAGTCATCGTTGAAAGCAATGAAATATAATCATTAATATCAAATTGATTTTGGATAGCATCATCTAATTTGAAACTTGCCAAAAAGTTAATCGCCATTGGTGAAACCACATAATACCCAAACGCCACACCTGTAAAAAACAAGACTGAAACCCAAAATACAGCTCCTCGGGCAGCTTTAGCTTCTTTTTCTTTTAATCCAGGTTTTACAAAACGCCAAATTTCCCAAAAGAAATAAGGAAAAGACAGCAATAAACCTACCATGATTGACTGCGTAAGAGCCATCATAAATTGCCCTGATACTTCTCTACTTTGTAAAATAAAGTCTGCTTGTTTGAAGCAAAGTCCATCTACGCCTGTTAAATCTGCTAATTTACAAAGCATACGGTTTGTCCAAAATTCTGATTTGGAAGGAGCCATAATAATGCCCCCAAAAATCTCTTTCTGAAAAACCCATGCTCCAATTGTAAAAACAAAAATGGCAATTAACGAACGTATTATATGCCAACGTAATTCTTCAAGATGGTCAATAAAGGACATTTCTGTTCCTTCGGTTTCGTCTAATTCGTGTTCAAAATCTTGGTCTAAAGCCATTTGTGTTTATTATTATATCGAGAAATGCTTCTCGTCATATTTCTTGGATTAAAATTTACCTCACAAAGTTACATCAAAAACACAAAAAACCCCGACAACGTTTAGGATTGTCAGGGTTTTTATAATGTACTATGTATGTAGTATTAAGTATTAAGAGAAATTTTATCAACAGATACTATATCCTAAGACTTAACTTTGTACTTAAATTTATACATATAACGGAAATGCTTCCATCCATTTGTTTACTTCTGTTCTCACAGAACCAATGAAAGTCTCATTGTCGTGATTCATCAAAACGCTGTCAATTAGTTCTACAATGTGCAACATTTCTGCTTCTTTCATACCACGAGTTGTCATGGCTGCCGTACCCACACGCATACCTGATGTTACAAATGGCGATTTATCATCAAACGGAACCATGTTTTTGTTGATAGTAATATCAGCTTTTACCAAAGTATTTTCTGCTAATTTACCTGTCAATCCTTTTGGACGTAAGTCAATCAACATCAAATGGTTATCTGTTCCGCCAGAGATAATTTTGTATCCTTTGTCAACAAATGCTTGTGCCATTACTTGAGCGTTACGTTGTAATTGCTCGGCATACGTTTGGAAATTATCCGTTAAAGCTTCTCCGAAAGCAATTGCTTTTGCTGCAATAACGTGTTCCAATGGTCCACCTTGTGTTCCTGGAAAAACGCCACCGTCTAACAACGCTGACATCATTTTCAATTCACCTTTCAATGTTGTTAAACCAAATGGATTCACAAAGTCATTACCCATCATAATTAAACCACCACGAGGACCTCTCAAAGTTTTGTGCGTAGTTGTGGTTACAATATGGCAATGTTGCATTGGATTATTCAATAAACCTTTCGCAATTAATGCTGATGGGTGAGAAATATCCGCTAATAAAATTGCCCCAATTTGGTCAGCAATTGTACGTAAACGAGCATAATCCCAATCACGAGAATATGCTGAAGCACCACAAATAATCAATCTTGGTTTTTCTTTCAAAGCGGTTGCTTCTACTTTATCCCAGTCAATCAAACCTGTTTCTTGTTCAACGCCATAGAAAAATGCTTGGAAGTATTTTCCTGAAAAGTTTACTGGCGAACCATGTGAAAGGTGACCACCATGAGAAAGGTTGAAACCTAAAATTTTATCACCTGGATTTAAGAATGATAAGAAAACCGCAGCGTTTGCTTGAGCTCCAGAGTGAGGCTGAACGTTTGCCCAAGATGCTCCGAAAAGTGCTTTTGCACGCTCAATCGCAATGGTTTCTACTTGGTCAACTACTTCACAACCGCCATAATAACGTTTTCCTGGAAGTCCTTCTGCATATTTATTAGTCAAAACTGAGCCTTGAGCTTCCATGACTTGTTTTGAAGTAAAATTCTCAGAAGCAATCAATTCGATTCCGTACTCTTGACGGTGAGCTTCTTGATTAATCAAATTAAAAATTTCGGTATCTCTCTCGAGTGTGAAAGTTGCTGTTGCCATTGGTAAATTCAATGAGTGAATGTTTTAGGTAATAGGTTTTAGGAATTGGGTTTTAGGGAATAGTTTTTAAGATTAACCAAAATAAGTAATGCCTTAAAATACTAAAACCTAACATCTAATCCCTAACACCTCCGAATGAGCAAATATTCTTCAAAAACTTCTTGAAATATTCACAAAATCAAATGATTAGACTGTTTTTCGGTGTAAAAATAAGGCTTTAAAATGGATTGTGAAAACAATTTTTTTGAATGTCGGCTGACTTACCTTTGAAGAAGACCAAATCATTCAATTTTACATTTATTAAACTTAAATTTCATTTATTCATGAACAAATTAATAACAATTATCCTGATAATGAGTTTCTTTTCAACCTTTGCTCAGGACAAACCCTTCGCCTTGAAAGTAGGTGATAATGCTCCTAATTTTGTAGGAAAAGACCATAACGGAAAAATGATTAGTCTCAAAGAATTAACCGAAAAGGGAAAGGTCGTTTTGATGTTTTATCGAGGAGCTTGGTGTCCTTATTGCAATAAATATATGAGCCAATTGGAGCAAGCTTTACCAGAATTTAGTGCAAAAAATGCAAAGGTTATTGCCATAACTCCTGAACCTGAAGAGTCTATTAGCAAAGCTGTCGAAAAGACAAAATCAACATTTTCAATAATTTACGACAAAGACCGTAAGATTATGAAGGATTGGAAAGTGGCTTATTCAATGTCGGACGATATGCAAACTAAATATAAAGGCTACGGATTGGATTTAGAAAAGAAACAAGGAGATTGGATACTTCCTGTGCCTGCAACTTATGTAATTGGGCAAGATGGAAAGATAGAATTTGTACATTTTGATGAAAATTATCAGCAACGAGCAAATATTGAAAATATTTTGAAGAGTTTGTAATATTTGGTATATTTTTTGTTAAATAAATGGGTACACTAACGAGTATAAATAACCCATGAAAAAAACGTTCCTTTATGCAGTATTGATGATTTTTATCGTCAATGTTTCTTTCGCTATTCCCGCAAAACCTTTCAAATTATTAGCTAACAAAGAATATAAATTTTTTGATGTAAAATTATTTGATGAACAACAAAGTCGTATTGCATCAATACTTTCTAAAAAATCGTTTGAGCCAATCAAATCATTAAGTAATTCTAAAATTTCACTGAAAGCTACGCTTGATGAGAATTATAAAGCAAAATTATCGTGGGTTAGTGCTGTGGGTAAAGATGCGAAAATTTATGTGATTCAGATTAGTCATGATAGAGAGACTTTTTATGATTTAGTGGAGGTGAAAGTTGACCCTAAAAATGATGAAAGGTCATTATATACATTTGTTGACCCTAAAATGTATATCGGTACAAAATATTACCGTATTATGGAAATTGATGAAGAAGATAAAACTATCATTTATGCCCCTGTAAAATTTACGGTTGATGCTGTTCCTGCTCCAAGTGAAATTGTAAAATGCTTGCAAACAGATGAAAATAATGTTATTCATATCAAAACAGGAGATAGTAGATTAATCCCAATTTTGACTACTGAAACTGGTATGGGTATTCCTTGCGACTATAAATACAGTGAGGCTACGCAAACAGGAGTATTGAAGCCTTTATATTATTTAGCAGGAGGAAATTATCATTTGAAAGTGAGAATGGGAAATAATGAAGCTAAATATGTGGTTTCGGTGAATGATTTAGACGGAATGCAGTTTTAAATTATGGTATTGGTGATGAGGGAAGTGGTTAGGAGGAAAATCCAATTGAAGGAAGAGTAAAAATTAATAAAGTTTCTATAAATACAAATCCCGCTGAAGGTAGATTTCTATCATCAGCGGGATATTTTTTTTGAGTAGTATTAAGTCCTAAGTATTAAGTGTTTAGAATTAATAAATTGATATTGTGTAGGGGCGTATCTAATACCAATGCTGTCAATTTAAAGTCTTTTGAATTGTTCCAAAATTGAGACAATTCCAGTTTCAACGCTGTCAGGGTTCAAAACCCTGACAGCGTTAGACAGATAAATTTATTAAGTTGACAGCATTGGTATGCGATACGTCCCTACGACATGACGACAATATTTATAATATCAATTTATTTGTTCTTCTTGCTTATATCCTAAGTATTAAAAAAATTAGGTATATATTTCTTAATACTTAGGACTCAAGACTTAGGACTTAATATCAGTCTTCTCCACCACGTACTCCCGAAAGAATCGTTGAGCCGAAGAACATCGCATTTAAAAATAACTTATTTGTACCGTACCAAAATGCTCTAAAATTTGGATTATCCGTCATCACAATCACTTTTCCAGCACCAAAACTCGTTGCTACCACTGATGGCGTATTTTTCAATAATTTCTTGTTACGTTCTGTGATATAGCCACTTACCAAAGGTTCGTTGGTATAAATCAGCGGAGCATTGTAAGGGTCTTTTATCTTTTCCAAGAAAATAGTATTGTCTCTGAAAACACTCAAAGTGTTTTCCTTAAATCCATAACCAATGGGGTGCGTTGGGTCGATTTTTACTTGAAAAATAGCCCCGCCAATTTGCTGAGCTCCTTTGTATCGTTCTGCCAAAGCGTAAGGTTTTGGAGCAGACGTATCAGCGGGAATTGCTTTGATTTTTACAGGAGAAAGCCCTTTGGCAACCACCCAATTCACGGCATCGGTCATGGCAATTAACACACCGCCACCACGTACCCAAGTTTTGATTTTCTCTTCATCTAAACTGCTATAATCACCACTTGAAAGGATTAAAGTATTGTATTTTTCCAAACTCATACGGTTCGTTTGCGTAATATCTGCCATTGTTAAAGGAAGATTTACACGAGTGTCCAATAAATGCCAAGTTTCGCCCGCATCGTTTGGATTTACATTTAAACCCGTCAACATCAAGGCTTTAGGCTGACGCATAGAAGCAAAGTAGCTACTTCCCAAATCAATTCCTGTGGGTGTTAAACCCGTTTTTACACCATAGAAATTCACGCCATCACGTTCTGCCAAAGTTTGTAAAAGCGTATTGAGCGACTCAAAATTGGCTTGCTGATTTGAGCCTGCCGTAATTTCAATGGTTCCGTAACTAAATTCTTTCGTTCCGCCTTCCACTACGCCCATAAATGGTTCGGTGGCAACTTTCAATTTGTAGCCTTTTTTCTGTAATTCGTAAGCGGCTCTTGGGGTGAAATAACTGTTCCATTCAAAAACATATCCGTAGGCACTTTTGCCAATTACTTTTCCTTTTGGAAAATCATTTGCCGTCAATTTTGCTCCTAAAGTCAAAGGCGTTTTTACTTCTGAATATGGCACGTTAAAACAATGTGGCATCGACCAAGCCGAAATATCGTAGAAAAGCGAATCTTCAAAAGTGGTACGTTTTTCGAAAATTCCCTGAATTAAACGATATTGAGGCTGATTCAATGGTACCACGAATGACGTTCCTTTTTTGAAAGATTTGCCGTCTAAAGTTTCGTCTTTAGCGATTTCATACACATCAATTTCGTGCTGACGTAAAATGCGGGTCATTTCCCATATTTTCACGGGGTCATTTCCACCGCCAAAAACGTAAGATTGAACAGGTGAAGCGTTCTTTTCTTGGTAAAAACTACGCTGATAATCCAATAATTCTTGACGTAAATTTCGAGCTGATTTTAGGGTTGAAAGCGTCGTGGTGAATTGATTTCTAACGGTAAAGGCAAAACTCATATTGCCGTTTTGAGTTTCTTGCAAATGCCCACGAGAGCTGGCTTGTTCAAACAAAATACCGATACAACCTTGCACGTCGGGGAATGTTGAGCCTTTTCCGTAGTAAAAATCGTCGTAACCTTCTTTTGTGAAATATAATGAACCGATTTTATCCAAAGCTTCAGCATGAAATTTGCCAATTTTTTCGGTTAAATCAATATTCTTTTTAGGCGTAAGTGGGTGAGTACGAGCAGGAATTCCAGGTTGGAAAAAGAATGAAGAATTGGGACCCATTTCGTGGTGGTCAGTCAAAATATTCGGTTTCCATTCGTGATATTTCTGGATTCTTCCTTTACTTTCTGGGTGTTGCGTGTAAAGCCAATCACGGTTTAAGTCGAACCAATAGTGGTTATAACGTCCACCAGGCCACATTTCGTTGAGTTCACGACTGTTTGGGTCAGACACTAAGTTTTGGCTTTTATTGGCATTTACCCAACTCGAAAAACGTTCTCCGCCGTCGGGATTAATTCTTGGGTCAATTAAAATGACCGTTTCGTTCAAAAGCGAGTCAATTTCTGTACCCTGAGCCGCTGCCAAATAATAGGCTGCTAAAACCGAAGCATTCGTTCCGCTGGCTTCGTTTCCGTGAACAGAATATCCCATCCAGACCACAATCGGCATATTTTTCGTGTCTAAACTTGCTGATTTTTCGGGTTCAACCAAAGCGTGGTGGTCGGCTTTAATTTTATCAATATTCGATAAATTTTTGGGTGACGAAACCGTCATCAATAACAAAGGACGATTTTCGTAAGTACGACCATATTCTGTCAATTGTACCCGATTGGAGAGTTCAGCAATTTTCTTGAAATAAACCACCAGTGCATCGTGCTGAATGTGCCAATCGCCCACCTGATAGCCCAAATACTGTTGAGGTGTTGGTATTTTGGGGTCGTAACTGACATTTTGAGGTAAATAATAACTATTGGGAACTTGTCCGAAACTGAAATGAGCCAGTAGCAAAAACAAAAAAGCGGCGAACCGCTTTCTGTGAGTTATTTTAGGTAAATGGTTTTTCATTATGTTGGTTTGTTGAAATAAATTATGTTACACAATAATAGTTAAAAATTGTTTTTTATCCAACCTGCTTTGCCTTGCTCGCCCTGATTTATAACCCCAGTGGAACAGTCAGGCGTGGGCTGGTCTTACGTTTTTAACGCTAATAAATGCGACACTTCGCAAGACCAATAATATACTGATTGCAAATCAGTGTAAGCGATATTAATGATTTTAGTATGAGTGCATTTTCTGATTTTAGTCTATATAATTTGCTGAAATCTATCTATATTTGTACATATAAAATTCAAGTAATGACAATAACAATTCATGCCAATTCTGCAAAAAATATCAAGCTAATCAATAAAATATTGGTAGCTGGAAATTTTTCGTTCCAAGAAAAAGAAACACCTAAAAAAAGTAATGATTTATCCGCACATGACTTTAGGACTATGATTAAGTATAAAAAACCTCGTATAGTTGGTAAATCACTACAAAATTTATGAAAGGAAAAGTATCTCCACTTGAAATTATTGAAGCCAATTTCTACTTTCCAAATGATGGATCATTTAAACCACATCCTGTTCTGGTTGTATCAACTTCAGAACTTTTTGATGAAGAAGAAATCTTCTATGGTGTCTTGATGACTACTAAAAACATTATTCCCAAATACACGATAAAAATCGAATCTGCTTGGCTAACAAAATCACCAAATAAAGATGGATATTTTGCTACACATTTTGTTCAGATTTTTACGATGGATGATGTTACAAAGAAGAATAATACTTTTCTAAAACCAGAATATTTTGATAGAGTAAAATCAAAAATTATCAAATCTGTTTTTCATGAAATCTAAAAAAATATACGAAGTTGTAATTGATGACCCTAAAACCTTAAAAGCATTTGGGGAATTGATGCTAATGCTTGGATTTGAAGAAAAATCAAAAAATGAATACATCGAAAAATCAAAAGTAATCAAAAGTAAATAATGGGTCTTTTATCCTCAATGTCCCCAAAACAAAGCCCCAACCGCAAACAAATCAATAATCCAGAGCGTTGTGGATACTTCTTTATATTTTCCCGTTCCAACTTTTAGGATTGTCCAAGACAAAAATCCCCAAATAATTCCTTGCGTGATGGAGTACGAAAATGGTATTAAAATCATTGCTAAAAAGGCAGGAATGGCATAGTCTAATTTCGACCAATTGATTTTTGTGATGGGTTTTATCATAAAAACACCCACAATTACCAAAGCAGGTGCAGTAGCAATGGCAGGAATAATGGACAATAAAGGCGATAAAAACATAAAAGGCAAAAACAAAATTCCTGCCGTGATGGCGGTCAGTCCACGTCGTCCGCCTTGTTCAATGCCCACTGCCGATTCTATGTATGCCGTTCCCGGACTTGTGCCTAAAATTCCTGCCAATAAAGTGGCAACGGCATCGGTCAAAAGAGATTGATTGACATTGCGTGGCTCACCGTTTTCATCGTATAAATATGCCGCTTCAGCAAGTCCTACAAAGGTTGAAAGACTATCAAACAAATCCGTAAAAACAAAAGCAAAAACCACGGGAATTAGAGAGAATTTCAATGACCCCATAAGGTCTAATTGTCCGATTAAACTAAAATCTGGTTTGGCAAAAATTCCTTGATAATTAACCAACGCTCTTTGTCCAAAATTTATGGCAGAAGCATCTCCCCAATAACGCCCAATCGGAATGGCGAGTAAAGTCGTCAGTACAATTCCAATAATAATTCCGCCTTGCACTTTACGAATTATCAGGATTGAAGTCAGAAATAATCCGAATAAAAACGTTAAAACAATCGGGTCTTTCAAATTAGCAATCCCGATTAAAGTGGCAGGATTCGACACAATAAACTTAGCATTTTCAAAACCTATTAAGCTGATAAACAAGCCAATACCTGCCGAAATGGCAAAACGTAATGGTTTTGGAATTGCTTTAACAATATGCGTTCTGACGTTGAAAATCGACAGAATCATGAACAAAACGCCCGCCCAAAATACAGCACCCAAAGCCACTTGATAACTAATGCCCATTCCTTTGACGGCAGTGAAGGTGAAAAAGGCGTTCATACCCATTCCAGGGGCAACAACAATTGGGTTTTTGGCATATAAACCCATCATCACACTACAAAAAAATGAAAGCAAAACGGTAGCCGTTAGCACCGCAGAGAAAGGCATTCCTGTTTGAGAAAGTATCGCTGGATTGACCACGATAATGTACATAGTGGCTAAAAATGAGCTTACGCCCGCAAGTATTTCAGTTTTTCGGGTGGTTGGAGACATATTTTAATTCAGTAAATTGATGTTCCGATAAATTTAATCAAAGATTTTTTGATTGGCTAATCAATATAAAGTATCTTGAGAAAGTAGAAAGTAGTTTGGTTATTTGTACTTATAATTACGAGTTACAATTAGCCCCATTTACGATTTTACGACACAATATTTATAATATTTTCTACAAACACAACATCAAATTACAAACATCTAAAAATATGGCAAAACACCTTGAAACTGGTAAAAAAGGAGAAGATTTAGCAACGCATTTTTTGGAAGAAAAAGGCTATGAAATTGTAGCCCGAAATTATCGTTTTGGAAGAGCCGAAATTGATATTATCGTGAAAAAGGATATTTTTCTAATATTCGTAGAAGTAAAATCGTTGACAAACACTAAATTTGGCAACCCTGAAATTAATGTTACAAAGAATAAAGTAAAATTGGTAACGAAAGCGGCAGGAAACTTTGTTTATAGTACAAATTGGCAACAACAAATTAGATTTGATATAATCTCTGTGATTTTTAAAACAGAAGAAAATGTTGAAATTACCCATTTTGAAGATGCTTTTTATTAGTAACATAGGTTTTCAACCTGTTCAGTAAAATTTAAAAGACCGATTGACAGATTGGAAATCTGTCCTACAAATAATGCTCAAAAAAGAACGATATAAACAACTGATTGGCTATTTCTCTGAAAATTTCCCGATTGCAGAAACTGAATTAGCCTATCGCAATCCTTATGAATTATTAGTGGCAGTGTCTTTGTCGGCTCAGTGTACTGACAAGCGTGTAAACATCGTTACGCCTCCACTTTTCGAGCGTTTTCCCGATGCTGAATCTCTTTCTAAAGCAGAATTTGATGAGGTTTTTTCATATATCCGTTCCATTTCGTATCCAAATAACAAAGCCAAACACCTGATTGGCATGGCTCAACGTTTGGTTAGAGAATATAATTCGGAAGTGCCAAGTTCAATTGAGGAATTACAAACACTTCCTGGAGTTGGTAGAAAAACGGCAAATGTCATTGTTTCGGTCATTTATAATCAGCCCGCAATGGCAGTTGATACGCACGTTTTTAGGGTTTCACATCGGATTGGTTTAGTCCCAAAATCTGCAACAACTCCTTTGGCAGTTGAAAAAGAATTAATCAAATATATTCCAACAGAATCCGTACCTGTTGCCCATCATTGGCTGATTTTACATGGACGCTATATCTGCGTTGCTCGCTCGCCAAAATGCGGAGAGTGTGCCTTGAAAGGCTTGTGTAAGCATTTTGAAGCATTAGAAAGAAAAGTGATGAAAGCGGCTGAGAAGGAGAAAATGCTCTTAACGTAGTCAGCGTTCAAAACCCTGACTACGTTGTTAAGTATGTGGTTTAATTTATACAAAAACATATTCTGTATAAATTTTAAATCCAAATTCTAAACCTTAGTGTCTTCGTGCCTTCGTGGCAAAACAAAAACATACCTCAAAATGATAGAATATTTACAACAAAATTGGATTGAAGTTGCTGGAATTATTACCTCCGTTCTCTGTGTTTGGCTCAATACTCAGCAGAATATTTGGGGTTGGTTTTGGGCAATTGTTGCTTCTGGAATTTATGCCGTAACCTTTTTCCAATCAAAATTATATTCCGATATGGAATTGCAGTTGGTTTTTATCGTTTTGAGTATTTATGGTTGGTACGAATGGAAATTTGGAGGAAAGCAACAAACAACCTTAACTGTTAGTAAAATTCCGACGCAAATTGCTATTATTTGTTCGGGATTTTTAGTCACATTTACTTTAGTTTCGGGTTATATTCACAGTAAAAATACCGATGCAAGTTTGCCTTATTTAGATTCATTTCTAACCGCAATGAGTTTGGTTGCTACGTGGATGGCAGCCCGTAAGTATCTGGAAAACTGGGTGGTATGGATTGTAGCAAACGTTTTTTATGTAGGAATGTACTTTTCAAAAGGACTTATTGGAACGAGTATCCTGTATTTTATCCTAATTCTTTTGCCCATCAAAGGTATTATTGATTGGAGAAAATCTATGACACAACCTCAGTAGCTTCCCTCAAAAAAACACCATCTGTTTTTACTTCCAAAATTACTTCCCGCCCCACAGGCATAGCCCAATTTTCGGGTTCATGTCCGACAGGGAAACCGTAACAAACAGGGAAGTTATATTCAGCAACGGCTTCTTGAATAATCTCATTGGCAGTTTTTCCGAAGGGAACATTATTATCTTGGCAATCTGAGAAATGTCCAATAATTAGACCTGCTAAATTTTTCAATTTCCCTGCCCGTTTCAACTGAATCATCATACGGTCGATACTGTACAAATATTCATTGACATCTTCCAAGAATAGAATTTTGCCGTCGTAATTTATATCAGATTTTGAACCAAAAATATGTGATAAAATAGCTAAGTTTCCACCAATTAATTGTCCTTTGGCAAAACCCAAACGATTCATTTCTTGTGAATTAACTTGGTAATCAAGCATTTCTCCAAATAATATTTTCTTCAGACTTTCTAATGATTTTTCTCCACCTTCTTGCAAAAACAATTTGGGCATTGTAGCGTGCAAACTTTCAATATTGAGGGTATGAATGTGAGACAAAACAGCGGTAATATCCGAAAACCCCACGACCCATTTAGGAGACTTTTGAAAATCCGTAAAATTAATAGAATCCAATAAACGAGAACTTCCATAACCACCACGAGCCGAGAAAATAGCCTTGATTTCAGGATTATTCAACATCAACTGAAAGTCATTTGCACGTACTTCGTCTGTACCTCCAAATTGATGATACTCACTCATGACAGATTCCCCAATAAAAACCTTTAAACCCCAAGTATTTTCCATCAATTTGATAGTAGGTTGTATTGCTTCAAAATCTACTTTGCAGGCTAATGCTATAATGCCTACGGAATCACCTTTTTGTAATGGAGTTGGTCGCAAAATATGAGTTTTTTTAATTAAAATGAGAAAACAAAATCAGTGGGCTATCGTTTGTCTTGTGCCAAACCCTTTATTGTTCCGAACAAAATTAAGACGCTCTTTAACCTTAATCAAATAAAATAATCACCCTGTTTGCCAATCTCCACTTCTTTGGTAGGAGGGATGTATTCGCTTGTGAGTGTAACTTCTTGAATATCAGATATTTTGGTTAGGTCTAATGACACAATGCCAGAGCCTTCTTTGTCACTAAACATGGGTAAGAACTTGGCACCCGCTACAAGTTCACGAGAATGGTATGAGGTACGGGTATGAACTGTCTGATTGAAAGTATCTTCTGTGGCTCTTATTAAAATTAAAAACTCTGCATCTAATTTTACAAGTTCTTCTTTACTCAAGCCAAACATGGGGCTGGTTTGGGTAATGGCATGAACAATTGTCCAGTTTGTCGGAAAGAAATTGACTTTACTTCGTTCTAAATCTAAGCCATAATAACGTCTGAGAAGTTTTCCGTTGGGTTGTTTTTCAAGAATTGACATGGCAACTTCTACTTGAAGGTCAATGAGTTGATTGGCTCTTTCATTGACGATTCTGAACATAAAACCTGTAACGTCGAGATACGGAGAAATAATGGCTTTGTCGGAATATAAAATATGAGCAACAGGTCTTGAAAAACGCCCGTATAACAAACTGGTAGCCAAGGCAAAAATCAATAATCCTAACAATGATTCAACCGCTGCGACTGAACTTGCCCAAAAACCAATCGGAGCGATGCGTCCGTAACCAACCGTAGTAAGGGTTTGTGAAGAAAAAAAGAAAGCATCCATCAATCGACTTCTCACTGATGTCATATCAGCACCTTGCAAATTTTCAATGCCAACTAATTCATAAATTCCCGCAAAAATTAGGTTTAATATTAAATAAAATGAAGCAATTAACTCAAAAAATCTCCCCCAAGAGCATACCACTAAACGATTGAAGATATTTAGTTCGCTCCAAAAACCGCCTCCTTCACGCTTTACATTGAAACTCCCATCACGGTTCAACAACCGAGTGTCGGGGTCATTTATTTGTGTGCCAAAACCTAAGTCTCGGCGTTTTTCCTCAGCTTCAACAAGTTTATCTTTTTTAGGATGAAGTAAATTCATATTCGAGTAGTTTTAATAACTCACTAACCTATTTGGGCAGGTTTTCGTTTCATTATTCATCTTTCTTCCAAACGTATAAAATTAATTACGGTGAAAATATTGACTATCAGTACAAAAACATATACTAAATGAATTATTTTTGTCTGAAATTACGTTACAATCACTAAACATTCGTCGTCTAAGGAATGTGTTAGTTTCTAATCATCAATTCAAATGAGAACTCTTCTATTAATTGCTATATTATTTTCATTAACTTTTGTAGGTAATGCTCAAACCGCCACTCAACACGCAGGTCAAAAAATTCATTGGATGACGCTTGAAGAAGCTTTTGCAGCAACCCAAAAAGAACCTCGTAAAATTTTGGTTGATGTCTATACAGGCTGGTGTGGTTGGTGCAAAGTGATGGATCAACGTACTTTTCCGAATGATAAGGTGGCGAATTTTGTCAATGAAAAATTTTATGCTGTTAAGTTAGATGCCGAAATAAAAGATACCATCAGAATTGGCACGCAAAAATATATTTGGCAAAATGGTTATAATCAGGCGGGAGTGGCTCTTTTGCAAGGGAAAATGTCTTTCCCGACTATCGTTTATTTAGACGAAAAATTTAACATGATTCAGCCCGTTCCAGGTTTTCAAGAAGCTCCTCAGTTTCATCAAGTAATTACTTTTTTTGGTGATGACCACTATAAAAAAGGTAATTGGGAACAATTCCAAAAAGACGTTTATCCAAAACAATACGGAGAAGGGAAAAAATAAACTACCTTTCAATCCTGAGAAGCCTTGCCAACCGCAAGGCTTTTTTTATGGCTAATACTGAATTTGTGCTATTAAATACGGAACTATCTACAATTTGTCGCAGAATAAAATTAGACCACAGATTGTACTGATTCAACGGATTTACACGGATAAATTTAAAGAAAAATCAGTGTAAATCTGTTTTATCTGTTCTATCCGTGGTCTAATTTTGTCTTGCGACAAATAGTAGATAATTCCGATTAAATATCTCTGAAAATCTTTATTGAATTTTCCTTTTTCTTGTTTAAATTCCCCTTTAATTGTAATTGAGGAAATATTTACTTTTGTTTCCTTCCAAAATAAAACTTCTATTCTGATTAAAATACTATGCAAACCTTCTTAAAAATCACCTTGTACTTTCATATTGCCGCAGGATTCCTTGCTTTAGTAACGGGACTTGTACCGATGTTTTCAATAAAGGGTGGGAAAGCTCATATATTTTGGGGAAAGGTTTACTTTTGGGCAATGTTTGTGGTTGCTCTTACGGCTTTAATTCGTTTTCAGATGAAATTAAACCTCATTTTCTTAGCAGGAATTGCCGTTTTTAGTTTTTATAATACCTTCACAGGTGTACGATTGGTTCATCGAAAAGAAAGTGGAAAACCTGTTTTTCTTGATTGGTTTGCGTCAATATTAGGAGTTGTTTGTTCTCTCGGAATGGTTTATTTTAGCTATTTAGCCTTCAAAATGGATAATGTTTTCTATACCGTTTTATTCCTTGTTTTCGGAATATTTATGTTTCTCTTAGCTTTTGAAGATTTAAGTATTTTTGGAGGAAGAAAAACAATTGAAAGTGAAGAAGGAACGCCTGTACCTATTCTTTATTGGTTTCAAAACCATATTTCACGCATGGGAGGTTCGTATATTGCTACGGTTACTGCTTTTTTGGTGGTGAATAATCCACCATATATTCCTGGTTTAGTAGTTTGGATTGCCCCAGGAGTTATCGGAGGAATCATAATTGCCAGAACTCGTGCTTATTATTTGAAGAAATTTGAGAAAACAAAATCTGAACTATGATTTATAAAATTAATGGATTTTATAAATTTTAAAAAGTCATAAAATCCATTAATCCCAAAAATCTTAGTTCAGACAAACTTAATTTATTTCATTTTTCTACGTGCTTTTTTCGCTTCCGTTAATAATTTTTTCGCTTCGTCACGCTGGGTAGCTTTGCGGTCTGTGTCTTCAATCACTTGCTTGAAATACTCAATGGCAGTATCGTAATCTTTTTCCTGTGAGGCAATTTTTCCCAAAGCCAACATCGACGACCAATAATATCCTGAGTTGGTTGTGCCTGTATTTTTGGCAAAAGTTAATGTTTTCTGATAATATTCTTTTGCTGTTTTGAAGTCTTTGTCATAATTGTAAGCGTAATATGCCAAAATATAAGCGGCATAACGCCCACTCACACCTTCATAACCTGCGTAATGCTCATCTATTTTAGATAAAATACTTCTTGATAATTCTTTAGCTTCATTCACTCTGCCAGAAACAAAGGCACAACGAGCATGAAAACGATGAAAGAACGGATTATCAGGATATGCCTCATGGGTGTATTTAGATAAATCTAAGGCTTTGTCGTTCATGTTTTCTAAGCCATAAATTTGCAAAAGAAAATAACGAGCTTCAGTACGTGTGTAAAAAGCATTATAACTTACTTTTTCTAACTGCTTGATTCCCTTTGGTTTATCTCCCTTCGGAAATAGCCAAAGCACAGGGCGAAGCAATGGATAATTTTCTTTTACGTAATAAAAATAATAATTGTAAAGTCCATCACCGAACATCAATTCTGGACTAAAATCAGCAAAACTTCTTGATTTATCTAAATATTTCAAAGCACTTTTTGCCGCAAAAGTAGCTTTCGACCAATGTTTTCTCTCAGAATGTAAACGTCCTTTAAATGCGAATGCCGCCGCCATAATAAACGCTGCTTCGGGGTTTTCGGAATCATCCCAAATTTTCATGGCTTTATCAATACTTTTATCCATGTACCCCAAACATTTTTCGTCGTAAAGGGCATTTTCTGTATTGGGTACAATTTTCCACCATTCCATTAACCCCAATAAAAAATCAGGAAGTGGGTGGTCTGGATATTTTACTTTTAGATAACCAAACTCTCTTTCTGCTTCGTAAAATTTAAAATTATACATGTGATTGATAGCGGTTGTTGCCTCAATCTGTACTTCGTTGGTGAGTAATAACATTCCTTTAGAACGTTCCTTTTCGGCTTTTTCAGTGTCTTTCCACCACTGAGCCGTTACCGTCTGCGATTGTACGAATAGGCACAAACAAAGGGTAAATATTTTGATGATAAGATGAGATTTCAATATGGTATTCATGTCAGAGTTTCTTTCTTTTTGTGCAAAATTAACGAAAAGCGATGGCAAAAAGTATTTTTAAACTTTCTACGATTTTCACTTTTACACAAATGGTAAAGAAATACATTTCAAAATGTAGATTTTCGAAGAGTAAGATTCTTTTAAAACAAAACAGTCTCAAAGTGAATTACCTTGAGACTGTTGAAAATGTAGATTTTTATGGTTCTAAAAACCTGTTCCTACTGTAAACGCTCTTACAGAACTTGGTAAATCAGCCAATTTTGTAGCTGCACCAGAAGTAAGGTTTATTGTATAAATTGATGAAGTGCTTCCAACTTTTAAGGCTGCATAAGCAATGCCACCTCGACTTGTAATGTCAAATCCGCCTGCGGTTTCAACATTAACGCCCAATGCTCCAATTTCTACTTGCGTTCCGTTATTAGGCGGGTCTTGTTTTGTTAATTTATCAGTTGTGGCATCTATATTGAATAATACTGTTGTTGTTGCTCCTGCAAAATTATTGGTATAAGCTGATGCCGAAATATTTGGCGTTCCAGGATTTAAAGCTCCATCAACCGCTGCAATTCCGCCTGTATCAGGATGTAAACGAAGGTTTTGACCTGTTCCACTGATGCAACGAATTCTATCAACGGTTGGATTAAAATCAAAACCAAAAGTTGTTCCAGATAATAAGGTAGCGAATGGGGCAGTTCCAACAACGGTTGCCGCACCAGAAGAAGTATTGAGAACATACAGACGACTTGTACTTCCTAAACCGTATAATTGACCCGTAGCAGGACGGAAATCAATGCCTAAAATCATTTCTCCCGTTTGTAAACCTGTGATTGTTTTGCTAACAGGTGTACCAATATTCATTGGATTGAAAATCAATAAATTGTTAGTTTCATCAATCGCATAAGCCACAGGTGATGTTGGAATTGCCAAGCCAGTGATATTGCCCGTTGGTAAATTACCTAATTTTGTTAATTTGCCCGTTGTTAAATCCACTTGGTGTAATTCCCATTTCCCAGCAACCATTACAGCGGTAAGAGCAACGTCTCCCGCAGGATTAATATCAAAACCTGCCGACATGGTTACATCTACGCCCAATGCTCCAACTTCTACCAATGTTCCATTATTGGGTGGGTCTTGCTTGTAAAGTTTATCAGATTTTGGGTCAATGTCATATAAAACGGTTGTTGCCGCACCCGCTACGTTGTTTGTATAAGCTACTGATTCAATCGTTGGACTTGTTCCTCCATTAATTGCTCCGTCAGTTGCAGCAACGGCTCCTGTTTCTGGATGCAAACGTAAATTTTGTCCTGTGTTTGTAACCAATCTAATTCTATCAACGGTTGGATTGAAGTCAAGACCTACGGCAGTTCCACTGATTGTTGGATTCAGTGCTGCTGCACCGATAACTCTTGCCATTCCTGTTTCTTGATTAATAACGTACAGACGATTCATAGCACTTACTCCGTATAATTCCCCAGTAGCAGGACGGAAATCTATGGCAGTCAAGACATCATTGGTCATTAAACCAGTAATGGGCGTTGTTACCGTTGCCATTTCAGAATTCATGGCATTTATTTTCAGTAATTGTTTGCCATCAGCGAGAGCATAAAAAGTTACGTCTGGTTTAGCAGGCGTAATAACAGAATCGTCTTTTTTGCAAGATGATACAACAGAAGCCATTGCAAAAGCGGCTATCAATAAGGTGATTTTTGGTAATTTCATGTATAAAATCTTTTAAGGTTTAACATTTAAAATAATATACGAGACTATCACGTGTTCGGTTTGCTTCGATTTGAAAAACCTGTAAATTAGGTACTTGGCTGGGAAAGATTTTTTTAGCCAAAGCCTATTCCTTATTTTTGTTAAAACTGAATCAACATTTATGAAACCAACTATTCAAGTACACGATAAACATTTTGAAGTTTTTATTGAAAAATCAGTTATCGAAAACCGTGTTGTTGCCTTAGCAGCAAGTATTAACAAAGATTACGAAGGCAAAAAACCGCTTTTCTTAGCTATCCTCAATGGCTCATTTATGTTTGCCGCTGAACTGATGAAGTCGGTAACGGTTGCCTGTGAAATCACTTTTTTGAGAGTATCATCTTACCAAGCCACCGAGTCGTCGGGGAAGGTGCATCAAATTTTGGGATTATTAGAAAATATTGAAGGAAGAGACGTTGTAGTAGTTGAGGATATTGTAGATACAGGCTTAACCATGATTGAAATTAAACAACAACTAATGGCTCAAAATCCTGCTTCATTGTCGGTAGTGACACTTTTTCAAAAACCAGAAGCTCTAAAACAACCGCTTGAAGTTGAATACGTAGGTTTTGAAATTGAGAATAAATTTGTGTTAGGCTACGGATTAGATTATGATGGTTTAGGCAGAAATTTATCAGATTTGTATGTCCTCTGTAGAGACGTTGCCTGCAACGGCTAATCCAATGTTAATGTTTTGTTAATAGATAATTTCTACAAAAAAGCCTCGTTAAACAGAAAACCAAACAAACCAATACAATGAACAGATTAATAAAAACGCTTACAATGAGTACCTTAATGCTCGCAACAGCTTTTGTGGGCAATGCACAAACTATGGAAAAACCGCTCGTTAAGAAAATCGAAGTAAATGGCAGTGCCGAACAAGAAGTTTTGCCTGACGAAATCTATGTGAGTATTTCTCTTCGTGAATATTTCAAAGACAAAGACAATAAGAATAAAATAGATATTATGGTTTTGGAAAAGCAACTTCAAAAAGCCGTAGAAGAAGCTGGAATTCCGAAAGAAAATTTCTCTATCGGAGCAATCAATGGCTACCGTGAATGGTGGGGAAAAAAGAAGCCAACGACGTTTTTAGAAACCAAAAATTATATCTTGAAAGTGTCAAATTTGTATAAAATTGATGGTATTGTTTCTAAAGTTGAAGAAAAAGGCGTGGCAGGAATTAATATCGACCGTTATGAATTTTCAAAAATAGAGCAACTTCGTCGTGATATTAAAATTAAGGCTTTGCAAGCGGCTAAAGAAAAAGCTAAATATCTTTTGGAAGGCATAGGCGAACAATTGGGAGAGGCAATCGAAATTACTGAAATTGACAATGGTTATACGCCACAACCTGTCTATTCAAACATGATGATGCGTAGTGCCAAAATGGAAATGGCGGCTGATGCAATGCCTGAAAGCACTATTGACGTACAAAAAATTAAAGTTCGTTATGAAATGAAAGCAGTATTTAAGATAAAATAATATGAATTAATCTTATCTTAGTAGCACGATTCTTTGAGTCGTGCTATTTTTATTTATTACCTTATTAGATTTCAACCCAAGACTATGTTTTTAGAAAAAGATTTCACACAGATTCATGAATTAGGAATTGATTTAGAGACTGTTTACCAACAAATCAGCGATTTTAAAGAGGGCTTTCCTTTCATGCAATTACAAAAAGCTGCTACACCAAATGACGGCGTAACGCAGTTATCAGAAGAAGAATTATCAGAATTGAAATCTCTTTATGAAAGTAAGGTTGCTAAATTAAGTCCATTAAAATTTGTACCAGCTTCAGGAGCAGCCACAAGGATGTTCAAATCTTTATTTTCTTTCTTGGAAGAAGGTAAATCAGATAAATCAACCGACCAGTTTTTCGATAAATTATCAGATTTTGCTTTTGCCGATGATTTACAAAAAATAGTTCCAGAAGGTGCTGATAATACAACAGTTGCTGATTATTATCTTACCAAAAAAGGCTTGGAATATGGTTCTCTGCCAAAGGGATTATTGAAATTTCATAAGTACGAAGATGTTTCAAGAACTGCATTAGAAGAGCATTTAGTAGAAGGAGCAAACTATGCAAATAATAACGGAAAAGTAAAATTACACTTCACCGTTTCTCCTGAACATTTGAGCCGTTTCTTGAAATTATTGAATAAAGTTGTGCCTGATTATGAGGCTGCTTATGATGTAAAATACGATATTTCTTTTTCAGAACAACGCCGTTCTACGGATACCATTGCGGTAAATATGGACAATACGCCTTTCCGTGAAAAAGATGGTTCGTTGTTGTTTCGTCCAGCAGGACATGGTGCTTTGTTGGCAAACTTAAATGATATTTCGGCAGATATTGTATTCATCAAAAACATTGATAACGTCGTTCCTGACCGTATTAAACAGCCAACAGTTGCTTATAAAAAAGCATTAGCAGGTGTTTTGTTGAAATACCAAGACCGTATTTTTGACTATCAATACCAACTGAAAGAATGGGCTTCAGAGCCACTTTTGTTAGAGCTTTCGCACTTTTTTGAAGATGAACTTTGCGTGTTGCCTCCAATTGGCTACGAAGGTTTTAATCACAATGAAAAAGTGATGTATTTCCAGAAAAAATTGAATCGTCCTTTGCGTGTTTGTGGTGTTGTGAAAAATACGGGCGAACCTGGCGGAGGTCCTTTCTGGTGTAAAAATCCTGATGGAACAACCTCTTTGCAAATTGTAGAATCGGCACAAGTTGATATGGATGATGAAGCACAAAAGGGCATTTTTAATAACTCAACGCACTTTAATCCCGTTGATTTGATTTGTTCGATGAAAAATTATCGTAACGAAAAATTCGATTTATTGAAATATCGTGACCCTAAAACTGGATTCGTTACTCAAAAATCAAAAGACGGAAAAGACCTTAAAGCACAAGAATTGCCAGGACTTTGGAATGGCTCAATGGCTGATTGGAATACCATTTTTGTGGAAGTTCCTTTGATAACATTCAATCCTGTAAAAACGGTAAACGATTTATTAAGAGACGAACATCAGTAATTAGGGGTTAGGATTTGGGTGTTAGAGTTACCCACCTAAATACGTCTCATTTTATAAGAAACAATTCCCAAAACGTACCATAATGTATCATTGTGGTACGTTTTGATTTTTATTACTGCTGAATTCCATTGGTTCAAACGCCTACGTTTGAACTAATTTGAGCGTCCACGCTCACGTAAACTATGAATAAATCCTCTCTCCGAAAATATTATCTCACAAAACGCAAAACGCTTTCTCACGTAGAAGTTCAGGATAAAAGCGAGCAAATTAAAGACTTATTTTTTCAAGAAATCGACATTGAAACGGTAAAATACTTACACGTATTTCTTCCCATAAAAAAACAAAATGAAGTAGATACATTTTTGATAATCAGAGAATTGCAAAGTAATTATTCTGAAATTAAAATTGTCATTTCAAGAATTATTCCTTCTACTTTTGAAATGCAGCACTTTCTTTTTGATGAAGAAAATCTAACCGAAAATAATTGGGGAATTTTAGAGCCATCTGGAGAAACTTTGGTGGAAATTCAGCCTAATCAAATTGACTTAGTAATTATTCCACTCTTAATTTTTGACCAACAAGGCAATCGAGTTGGTTATGGAAAAGGCTTCTATGATAGATTTTTACAACAATGTCGCCCCGAAACCTTAAAAATTGGCATTTGCCTCGAAGAACCAATCGAACAAATTGAAGATGTAAATAATTTTGATGTAAAAATGGATTTTTGTATTACTTTCTCAAATATTTATAAATTTTAAAATGTTTTAACGTTCTGATAATCAATTGATTATATTATTCGTCTTTAAACTCTAAACGCTAAACGCTAATTTCCCTTTTCTCTTCCAATTTTATAGAGTAATTTTGCGGACTTTTTCAGCAATCGTACAGCCGTGAAAATCAGGATATTAATTTTCTTTTTAGTTTGTTTTTATTCACAGTCATTCGGTCAGATTGAACGAAAAGGGTTATATCCCATAGTGATTAAGCAAAAGATTTTCAGTACACGGTTTATTTATGACCGTCAAATTCTCGAAAATCCATTAGCCTTGCAAATTCCATTATTGCAGGCAAAAGATACAGAAGTAAATGTAGCGTTTTTGACTTTTAAAAAGCAAAGAAAAGCTGTACAAATTATTAATATGCTCTCCGCAGGGTTTTCACTTTATACCGTTTTTAATCGTGAAAAAGTATCCAATGGAGTCTATTGGGGAGCATTAGGAACAAGTGTATTGATTTCGGGTTATCTAAATATAAGGTCGAATCAACATTTGGGAAAAGCGATAAAACGCTACAATGAAGTTATTACAGACAACAAAGTAGGCTTGGTTTTTGATAAATCTTTTAATAATCAAGCGATAGTAGGAGTAGGGCTGGTGCATAGTTTTTGATAATGTAGGACAGGTTTCTAACCTGTCAAATTAGGTGCTACTTCCTTAACAGGTTGGAAACCTTCTTACATTTAACAACTTATTCAATTAAAGTATTTTATATAATCAATTCATAATCAATTAATTACAATGAAAGTAGCAGTAGTCGGAGCCACAGGTTTGGTCGGTGGCGAAATCCTTAAAGTATTGGCGGAACGTAATTTTCCCGTAACAGAACTTATTCCAGTTGCCTCTGAGCGTTCAGTGGGTAAACAGGTTGAGTTTAAGGGTAAACAATATACCGTAGTAGGTTTTGACGATGCTATCAAGATGAAACCTAACGTAGCAATTTTCTCAGCGGGTGGTGGTACATCATTAGCATTAGCCCCAAAATTTGCAGAAGCAGGTATCACAGTAGTTGATAATTCGTCAGCTTGGAGAATGGACGAAACTAAGAAATTGGTTGTTCCAGAAATCAATGCTCACACACTAACGCCAGAAGATAAAATCATTGCAAACCCTAACTGTTCAACAATTCAGATGGTGGTAGTAATGAATCCATTACATAAAAAATACAAAATCAAACGTGTTGTTGTTTCTACGTATCAGTCAGTGACAGGTACAGGAAAAGCAGCGGTTGACCAACTTTTTGCAGAGCGTGAAGGTCGTACAGACGTTCCTGCGGTTTATCCTCACAAAATTGACTTAAACGTTTTACCACACATTGACGTATTCTTGGATAACGGTTATACCAAAGAAGAAATGAAAATGGTGAATGAAACGAAGAAAATCATGATGGATGACTCGATTCAGGTAACTGCAACTACGGTTCGTATTCCTACGATTGGTGGTCACTCAGAATCAGTAAATATTGAGTTTGAGAACGATTTTGATGTAGAAGAAATGAAGAGCATTTTGGCAGCAGAAGAAGGTGTAATTTTACAAGATGACCCTAAAAATGCTGTGTATCCAATGC
Source organism: Arcicella sp. LKC2W (assembly GCF_034931005.1). Lineage (NCBI taxonomy): Bacteria > Pseudomonadati > Bacteroidota > Cytophagia > Cytophagales > Flectobacillaceae > Arcicella > Arcicella sp. LKC2W. The sequence continues at coordinate 166,553 of NZ_JAYGIN010000012.1, read as the reverse complement.
CAATCAATGCACACGGAAAGGATGAGGTTTTTGTAGGACGTATTCGTCGTGACTTAACGCAACCAAACACCGTAAATATGTGGATTGTAGCTGATAATTTACGTAAAGGAGCTGCTACCAATGCAGTACAAATTTGCGAAGCATTAGCTAAAAACGGTCTTATTTAGTGATTAATAAGGTTTGATTTATTTATGAAGAGACAAAGCACTTTGCTTTGTCTCTTTTTTTGTGGTTTTGAGATAACGAGAGACGAAATTGATTCTTTAAACCTTTTCCTATTTTTTTACGTTAAAACGATACTAAATATTCAGCAAATGGAAAACGAAGAAATTCAAGATAATAAACTCGACCGTATCATTGAAGCCCGCATGAAATTGAAGGCTCGGTTTGAGGAAAAAATGAAATTGACCCCTTCAATGGCGGATGAAAAACCGCAAGGAAAAGGGGCAATTAATCGTCATGGAATGCCAAATACGCCCGTCGGACAAACGCTTACAACCAAATGGCCTGTGTTAGATTTGGGTTATCAACCGAAAATTCCTTTGGATAAATGGCGTTTGATTATTGATGGAGAAGTGGAAAACCCTGTGATTTTGACTTGGGATGATTTCATGGCTTTACCCCAAACGGAAGACGTTTCGGATTTTCACTGCGTAACAACTTGGTCGAAATTGGACATGGCTTGGAAAGGCGTGAGTTTGATTGACTTGGCGGCATTGGTACAACCCAAAGAAACCGCTACGCATATTATGTGTTATGGCTACGATACTTATACAACAAATGTATCTTTGGAAGAAGCCTTGAAACCTGATGTTTTATTAGGGCATACCGTTGATGGTGAGCCACTTGCCTTAGAGCATGGTGGACCTTTACGCATGATTACGCCACAATTGTACGCATGGAAAGGCTCGAAATGGATAAAAAGATTGGAATTTATGCCTAAAAATAAATTAGGTTTTTGGGAGGAAAGAGGCTATTCAAATACGGCTTATCCGTGGAGAAATGATAGATATTCGTAGAGACGTTGCCTTGCAACGTCTTTGGGATTGCGTTGCCTTGCAACGTCTTTGAGATTACATTGCCTTACAACGTCTTTGGGATTACGTTGCAAAATCGTTACATTTTTTTGATAGAATAAAAGAGACGTTGCAGGCAACGTCTCTACATATTTAACTACCGTTTTTTTCTTCTATCAGAATCTCTTGAACTTGGGCGTTTTCCGCCTTTTGATGACCTCGAATCGCCTGATTTATATCTTGAATCTCTGCCTCTTGAATCTTTCGATTTACTTTTTCTCATTTTTTCTTCACCACCGACTAAAATCAAATCCATACTTCTGCGAGCCAAATTACATTCTTTTACTTTTACTTGTAATTTATCGCCAAAAGTGAACACTCGTCCGTTTCTTTGTCCGACAATTCTATAATTTTCACGGTCGTAATCGTAAAAATCGTCTTTCAAATCTACCATTCTGACTAATCCTTCTGAAGCCGTTTCTGTTATTTCTACGAAAATTCCGAACTCCGTAACGCCCGAAATAATACCGTCCCAAACTTTGCCTTCATCCATCAAACTCATGTATTCCACTTGTTTGTATTTGATAGAAGAACGTTCTGCTTCGGCTGCCATTTTCTCTTGCTCAGAACTGTGCTTACAACGTTGTTCCCAAGAGGCACGTTCTAAAGGTTCGCCACCGTCGAGATAATGTTGCAACATTCGATGAGCCATCATGTCTGGATAACGTCTGATTGGACTCGTAAAGTGCGAATAAAATGGAAATGCCAAACCAAAGTGACCGATTGGGTCGGTACTATATTTAGCTTTTGACATGGTTCTAACCGCCAAATTCTCCAAAATATTCTGTTCTGGTTTTCCTTCTACGTCGTGCATTAATTCATTGAAAGAAGCACTTATTTTAGTAGTGTCAGTATCAACTGTATAGCCAAAACGCTTGGCGAAGGTTGAGAAATTTTTGAGTTTTTCTGGGTCTGGAGCGTCGTGAGTACGATAAACCATCGTGTTTCTTGGCTCAGATTTTTTCAAATTAAACACATATTCTGCTACTTTTTTATTGGCAAGTAACATGAATTCTTCAATCAATTTATGGGAATCAACTCGTATTTTTTGATAAATTCCTAAAGGTTTTCCGTTTTCATCTAATTGGAATTTTACCTCTACCGTTTCAAAATTTACAGCACCTTTCGCAAAACGCTCATCTCGTAATTTATGAGCGAGTTGGTTTAAGATGTTGAGTTCTTTTTTGTAATCAGGTGTTAGGTTTTGGGTGTTAGGTTTTGGTGTTTCAACCTCTTCAACTTTCTTCTTTCTACCTTTTTTCTTCGGTTCTTGTTCTATTGAATTGTCCGCATTATTGGCTGTTTTGTCCTCAATGTTATCAACTAACGCCACATTATCAGTAAGAATATGAACATCATCGTTGTTCTCCTCTGTAATCTTTTCTCTATTCTCTGTTAATTGCTCCTGTGCTTCTTCGTAACTAAATCTTTTGTCGGAGTGAATAACAGTTCTTCCGAACCATTCTTTTACGACTTGTGCATTGGGTGTAATTTCAAAAACGGCTGAAAATGTCAATTTATCTTCATTTGGACGAAGTGAACATAGTCCGTTCGAGAGTTTTTCGGGTAACATCGGCACAACTCTATCTACCAAATAAACCGAAGTAGCACGCAAATATGCTTCTTGTTCCAATACAGACTCAGGCGTAACGTAATGCGTAACATCGGCAATGTGAACTCCTACTTCGTAATTTCCGTTTTCCAAGAATTCAAAACTCAAGGCATCGTCAAAGTCTTTTGCATCAACTGGGTCAATGGTAAAAGTGGTTATTTTTCTAAAATCACGACGCTTTTTGATTTCGTTAGCGGTAATTTTTACTGGAATGGCATCGGCAGCTTTTTCAATTTGTTCTGGAAAATGATTTGGTAAGCCAAATTCTGCTAAAATGGCGTGCATTTCAGTATTATTTTCGCCCGATTTTCCTAATACTTCTTTGACGAAGCCTTCCATTTTACGCTCACCTTCAGCCCATTTCGTGATTTTTACAATAACTTTATCACCGTGTTGAGCATCTTTTAGGTCATTTTTAGAAATGAAAATATCGCCAAAAATCTTCTTTGAACTTGCCACAACGAAGGCGTAATTTGGCATAATTTCGATTGTACCAACCAATTCTGCACGTCCTCTTTGTAGAATTTCTATTACTTCGCCTTCGGTACGGTCCGAGCCTTTTTTCTTTTTTGCCCAAACTAATACTTTTACAATGTCGCCGTCGATAGCTCCGTTTAAATCACGGGCATTGATGAGAATATCACCTTCACGACCGTCCACAATGACAAATCCGAAGCGAACATTTACATGGTCGATACGTCCTTCCACAAATTCGGTGGTGGTATCTGCTAAATAATGACCGTCTTGTTGACGAATCAATTTTTTGTCTTTTTGAAGTTCCGTTAATAAATCTCCAAAAAGGTCTTTTGTTTTGCGGTCACGAATGGCAAACGCTTTATGTACTTGGTTCAATGACCAAGCAGTATCTTCATTTAGCTGAAAGAATTCAAGGATTTCAGCCTTAATTCTACTTCTAAAATTTTGTTCTTTTGATGGTTTTAATTCTGTCATTTTTTGTTTTGGTTATTTAGGTGTTAGTGAAATGTTTTGTTGTTTTGAGCAACAGTATCAATTGCTACTATCTCGCAAGGTCGCTATTTATTAGCCAAATTCCAAAATATCAGTCGATTGACGGCAAGAACGGAGTAGATGAGAAGGAATGATTTTGAGGGAAATAATTTGTTTTTTCATTGATAATATACCGAGAAAAACGCTGGCAGGGTTCAAAATCCTGTCAGCGTTAGCCCATATTCAGAATTACCCTATAAAAGGTTCTAAACGTTCCTATCTTACGCATTCCAACGTTTTGCCACTTCTAAAGAATAGTCAATAAACGCTTTTACGGTATTTTCATAAATAGCATTTCCAAGTGAATCTGCGTTTTCATCAAGGTTTTTATGCGTTTCGTGCGACTCGTATATGCGGGGTGAAACGACAGAATATTGATTGCTGAAATTGATAATTTTATTAATCACCGTTGTTAATTCTAAACATGGAACTTTACCGCCTCTGCCACTTGATACACCTGCCAAAGCAAATGTTTTATTGTTGAAAAGGTGAGCAAAATCCTTTGAACCTAACTGATGAAGGGCGTTCAATAAATCGCCATTTACGGTAAAATTGTATTCTGGTGTTACAAAAAATACTAAATCGGCTTTTTCCCAAGCAGTAATCAATTCACTTTGAAAAGTGCTTAAATCATCTTTTTTCACCGTACCACGTCCCACCGATGGAATGTCGTAATGATGAAAATCCACTACGGTAACATTTTCATAGTCAGATGCTTGTAGTGTTTTTTGGATATATTTTGAAAAGCGTAAAGAGTTACTATTTTGTCTTGGAGATGTGGCAATTATGGCAATGTTCATGTTTAAATATTAGTTTTTATTGGGGAATACCTATTGATAACCAAAGCTCGTACCAAAAAGTTACAAGTTATAAAACAAAAGGAAGTCTTCGCTTTGAGCAAAGACTTCCTTTTCTATAATAAATTAATTTCTCTAACTGGTTCAAACGCCTACGTTTGAATTAATTTGAGCGTCCACGCTCACGTAAGCGAAGACACTTTGTTGTACAATTGTGGACAATTATACCAGTTACTTAAATTTACGGAACTATCAACAATTTGTCGCAGAATAAAATTAGACCACAGATTGTACTGATTCAACGGATAAATTTAAAGAAAAATCAGTGTAAATCTGTTTTATCTGTTCTATCCGTGGTCTAATTTTGTCTTGCGACAAATAGTAGATAATTCCGTAAATTAATAACCAAAAACCTCTTCCAAAGTTAATTTCTTAACTTCTCCGTATTTTTTTAGGTCTTCCAAATTCACTTTTTTCTCTGAAGCCACAATACACATATTGTATGGTTTTTTGGCAAATTCAGTGTCTTGAAATTTCTTTAAATCTTCAATCGTTAATTTGTCCAAAGCCTGATAAATCGCTTGACGCTCATCGCCCGAAACGCCTTTGTCTTGATTATTCAAATACGTATTGATGATATTATCTTGGGTGATTCTTTCGGTTTGATAATTTTTCTTCATGCTGGCTTTTGCCGTTTCCAAATTTTTAGGAGATTCTGGAAAAACGTTCAATAATTCGTTCATTCCTGCAATAGATTCATGAATTTTATCGGCTTGCGTTCCTACATAAGCTACCATTCGGTATTTTTCATCTTTGGTACTTGGCGTGAAATAATACGCATACGTTGAATACGCCAAAGCTTTTGATTCACGGATAGTTTGGAATACAATTGATGACATTCCTCCGCCAAAATAATTATTGTACAATTCTACGATTGGCGTTTCTGCTACGCTGTATTTAATGGTTGGACGAACCCAGTTAATTTCCGCTTGAACCATGTCGTAATCTGTAAATAATACAACTGGTTTTTCTGGAGAAGTCGCTTCAAAATTTGCAACAAGTGGTAAGTCAGCTTTGAAAGTAGCAGATGTTTTATGAATACCATTCACCGAAGACGCTAAACTTTCCATTGTTTGTGGGCCGTAATACACAATTGAATGTTTGTACGAAAACAAGTTTTGCAAGAAAGCAATCAACTCATCTGCGGTCAATGCTTTCAACTCTGCATCGGTGAATTGTAAGGTATTTCTTGGGTTTTTCGCCCCAAAAGTTGCGTAAGCAGTTAAGCCTTGCAGAATTGCTCCTTTGTTCAATTTGGCATCATTTCTTTGTTTCAAAAGTCTGCCTTTCAATAATTCTAAAGCGGCATCATCCTTTTTACATTTTGTCATTAAATCTTCAAAAAGACCAACGGTTTTGGCAAAGTTTTCATTCAGACCAGACATTCCCAATGTAATATGGTGGTCGGTATAATTTTGCGTGAAGCTACTTGCCAAACGGTAAAACTCCGTGCTAATTTGCTCAGCGTTCATTTTGTCCGTTCCCACAAATTGTAAATATTGTAAAGCAATTGGTAAGATTTTGCTGTTCCAAGAACCCATGTCAAAACGATATGACATTCTGAATAAATCGTTATCCGTATTTTGAACATAAAATGCGTCCAAATTCCCAATTTTACCTTTCTTCATGTCTTTCGAGAAATCTAACCATTTTGGCTGAATGTTTGCCATTGGGGTTTCATTGACATCTTTCAAAAATGCAGATTGAGCCTCACGGTTTACTTCAACTGGCGTGATGGTTGGCTTGTCAACTTTGCTGATATTTGGGTCAGTTCCTTTGCGTTTGTAAACAATTACGTAGCCGTTGCCACAGTATTTTTTGGCGAAATCCATCACGTCTTGTTTGGTTACTTTGCCCAAAGCGTCGTTAAGTGCTACGCTATTGTTCCAGTTTGTAGCTTTTGAGGCAATAAAACTATCCATCAAACCATACGCACGTGATGTATTATTTTCTAAACCTTGAATAGCAGTTAATTTGTAGTTGGCAGCAATTGCTTTGATGATAGATTCGTCAAAATTTCCTGTTTTTAATTTATCTAATTCTCCTAATAACAAGGCTTTTACATCGTCTAAACTTTGGTCTTTTTTAGGGGTTGCCGTCATCGACCAAGTTGAATAATCTTTGTTCCATTCTGGATTTGAACCTGCCCTTAAAACCTTTTGAGCTTTTACTAAATTAAGGTCAATTAAACCTGCTTTTGAGTTCGACATCAATTCATCCACAATTGTTCCAACGATTTTCTCTTTTGCATTTACCGAACCTAACCAACGCCAAGAAATTGTAAGATTGTCAGGCGTAGGTCCAAAAACTTCACGCATGACTGGAGCGGTGATTGGAGCTTCTGGAGCAGGCTTGTATTCTGTAACTGGCTTGGTAACCATGTACTTAAACGAAGTCTCAATTTTCTTGATAAGTTCATCAGAATTGAAATCTCCTGCCATGATGATTGCCATATTGTTTGGCACGTAATATTTTTTGAAATAGTTACGAATTTCAACCAACGAAGGGTTTTTCAAGTGTTCAATCGTTCCAATGGTTGTTTGTTGTCCGTAATTGTGGGTTGGATAAAGGGCAGCGTTACGAGCTTCCGAAACCTTCCAGTTATCATTGTCAAGGCTACGGTTTTTTTCTTCGTAAACGGCTTCTAATTCAGTATGAAAAATTCTGAGAATTGGATTGCGGAAACGTTCAGCCTGTAATTTCAAGAAACGTTCGAGAGCATTGGCAGGAATATCTTCTGTGTAAACGGTTTGTTCGTACCACGTGAAGGCATTTGTACCTTGTCCGCCCATCGAAGCCATCATTTTATCGTATTCGTTGGCAATGGCAAATTTGGCTGCCTCGCCAGACTTCTGGTCGATTTCCTTGTAAATGGCTTTACGCTGAGTAGAGTCAGTTGTTTTGTTATACTTTTCGTAAAGAGCGTCAATTTGGTCGAGTAATGGTTTTTCTTTTGCCCAATCCAACGAACCGAATTTATCCGTTCCCTTAAAAAGCATGTGTTCTAAATAGTGAGCCAAACCTGTATTAGTACGTGGGTCAGTGTTTGAACCCGCACGAGTTGGAATCAGAGCCGCAATGCGTGGTTCTTTGTGATTTTCACTCAGAATAACCGTTAAACCGTTTGAAAGCGTATAAAAACGGGCTTTCATGGGGTCGTTGCTCACATATTTATACGAATATCCGCCCGAAGTGGCAGTTTTCCATTCATACGTTTTTTGTGCAAATGTTGATGAGAAGCATAACAAAACTGCTAATGCTAAGAGTTGTAAGCGAGCTTTAATCATTGTAAAAGTAGATTTTAGATTAGATTTAATAATGCAATAAAGTGATATTTTTTGAAAAAGTCTTGCTTTTTTTGATAAACGGCTGGATAAATAGAATGTTGTATGGCTATTATTTGAATGTCAATTAAGAAATATTTTACTCTATTGGTTTGATAGAGTAAATAGAATTACTATATTTGTCAAAAAAATGAGTTGTACCCACGCAAAAAATGTTTAACCTCAAGAATATTCAATAACAATATCATCAAATGAATGTAGAATCCCCATCGCAACCAAGAGTTAACCGTGTTGCAAAAAAAAATATTTACTCTTCCAAATTTCTTTGGATTGGCATTCCTGCCTTCTTATTGGTAGGGCTTGCGAGTATTTTGATTTACAACTATCATACATTGTTTTCGGTTGATAAATTAGTAGCAGGCATAAACCAAGACTTTTTTGTTTATTTGTTAATTGGTGTTTTTGCTCAATTAGTTGATGGAACTTTAGGAATGGGCTATGGAGCAACTTCTACCTCATTTTTATTGTCAGTGGGTGTTCCGCCAGCTATCAGTAGTACAGGTGTACACGTTGCCGAAATGTTTACGACGGGAGCATCGGCACTTTCGCATTATAAATTCAAAAATATCAATAAGCGTTTAGTTACTTATTTATTAGTTCCAGGTGTTATTGGTTCTGTGGTGGGGGCTTATTTGCTTTCAGATGTAATCGATGGAAAGATTATTAAGCCATTCATTGCGGTTTATATGATTGTGTTGGCGGTTATGATTATTATTAAAGGTTTAAGAAATAATAATGTTAAAAAGAAAACCAAAAACTTAGGTGTTTTAGCCGCTTTTGGTGGTTTTATGGACGCTATTGGTGGAGGTGGTTGGGGACCAATCGTAACTTCTACGCTTATTGGTCGTGGGCGTGACCCCCGCTATACTATTGGTTCTGTTAATGCGGCTGAATTTGCTATTTCGTTTGCAAGTGGTATCACATTTTTACTTTTCGAAGGCATCAATGGCTGGCAAGTAATTGCAGGTTTAATAATTGGGGGTGTGGTTGCTGCTCCGTTTGGAGCGTTTTTTGTCAATAAAATTCAAAGAAGACCAATGACAATTGTAGTCGGGTTATTGATTATTTATTTGAGTGGACGCACGTTAATGAAAACTTTTTTTTAAGATAAAATTTATTGAATATCAAAAAAGGTCAGCATATTTGCTGACCTTTTTTGATATTATTGCTTACCATAAAGTGAAACTGTTTAATAAGTTTTAAGATAAATTTTATCCTAAAAATGTTTGACTTGGGGAAGTTCTCTCAGAGAGTTAAAATTCCCCAGATAACTTATTAAACACTGTATTCATTACCAAAAGATAAATCATGGAATAGTTTTAGCTCATGAAATATATCTTTCTAAGATTTTCAATCTACTTTTGAAATTATACAAAATTCTCCCTTCTATCATTTACTCTCCCTAAGTAGTTTTCATACAGTCTCATTGAAGCAGTTAATCCCACTAATTTAAAGCCTCATATTTTATGAAGTACCACTTTACGTATTATTCAGGTAAGCCCCGATTGCCAATAATGTTGTTTTTGAGTTTTTTCATTTCTTCTCTTACCCTAAAAGCTCAAACAGAAATAGAAACAGCAAAGCGTTACCTTACAGATAATACTACAAAACATCAATTAATTTCTTCGGATATAGATGAAATGGTAGTTTCCAGTGCATATTTATCGCCCACAACAGGTTGGTATCATGTGTATTTTAACCAAACGTATCAATCTATCGAGGTTTATAACGGAATGCTAAACTTGACCTTGAAAAATGGTCAGGTAGTTTATGTTGCTAATAATTTTGTGCAAAATATTGCTCAAAAAGCAACGATTAATCTAAAAGCAATTAGTTTGACTCCAACGCAAGCTTTGAGTAAAGCTCTGATGAAAGTGGGTTTAACTTCAAGTAATTTACAGGAAATTGAAGTTAAACAACTCAATGGAATAGCTACTCAAATGGCTTTTAAGGATGCTAATATTTCGAATAATCCAATTGAAGTGAAACTTTATTGGCTTCCTGATGATAAGCAAGAAAATAAAGGAACCAAGCCAAAATTAACACTTACTTGGAATGTCAAATTCTTATCAAAAAACCAGCAAAATGGCTGGAATATTCATGTTGATGCTATTTCTGGTGAGATTTTACGACAAAATGATGATGTGATTCATTGTAATTTTGGAACATCCGAACATCTTGAACCCCATGATTGTTTGGAACATCATAGGCTGACAAATGATGAAAAACCACGGCCTTCTGTGGCAGAAAATACTTATCGAGTTTTTGATTACCCTCTTGAAAGTCCCAATCATGGAACAAGAACAGGCGTAATAAGCCCCTATAACAGATTTTTTCCTGCTTTGAGTGGCCCTGGAACTACCAATGGCTGGCATAATGACGGTAGCACTGACTATACAACCACACGTGGCAATAATGTTTGGGCGGTGGAAGATACGAATGCCGATGACGCTACTGGGGCAAGTCCAACATCGGCTACTTTAGAATTTGACTATGCCTACACAAAAGGAGTTTCTACTGCTTCGGGGAATCAGAATGCAGCAATTACCAATCTTTTTTACTGGAATAATGTAATACATGATATTCTTTGGCGATATGGTTTTGATGAACCAAGTGGAAATTTTCAGAATAATAATCAACAAAGAGGAGGCTTAGGAAATGATTATGTTTTTGCCGATGCTCAAGATGGGGAAGGGGTTAATAATGCCAATTTTTATCCCCCTGCTGATGGTATCAATGGACGTATGCAAATGTTTTTATGGAGTAATACAGGGTCACCTTCTTTTCAACCTGATGGAGATTTTGATAACGGAATTATTGCTCATGAGTATGGGCATGGTTGGTCGATTCGACTAACGGGAGGTCCTGCTAATTCAAATTGTTTGGATAATGCCGAGCAAGGAGGAGAAGGTTGGAGCGATTATCTTGCCCTGATGCTTACCACCAATTGGGCTACACTTACACCAACGGTTGCCAATGCAAATATTCCCAGAGGAATCGGTACTTATGTTTTAGGGCAAACAACTTCTGGTGCTGGTATTCGTCCTTATCGTTACTCTTATGATATGGAAAATATAAATGCACCTGTGACGTATGCAAAAGTAGGAGATTCTAATTTTTCTCAACCACACGGAATAGGCTCGATTTGGGCAACGATGCTGTGGGATATGACTTGGGAGATTATTTTACAGGATAACCAAATTGTAAGTAATATTTATGATACTCCTGCCATCATTACCGATTTGAGAGGTAATACCGCAGCATTGAAATTGGTAAATGAAGGTTTGAGGTTGCAACCATGTAGTCCAAGTTTTGTAGATGCCCGAAATGCGATTTTGAAGGCTGATTCATTATTATTTGGAATGCGTTATCGTTGTGCCATTGGGCGTGCATTTGCCCGTAGAGGTTTAGGAATAAATGCCTCGACAGGCGTGTCTGCTAATGACCGAATTATCACAGAAGATTTTACCCCCATCGGAAATATCCCGTTGACTTCTGCAAAATCTATTAGTATTTGTACCAATACGACATTTAATTATACAGCAACTTCATCAACCAATGGCGTATCTTTTAGCTGGACTCGTCCCGCAGTAGTTGGCATCAGTAATGCCACAAACTCTGGAAATACCCCTAATATTAGCGAAATATTGGTCAATACCACCAATGTTCCCATTGTGGTTAAATATTATTTTACATTAAGTCCAAGTGTTTGTCCATTAGCTCCACAATTGGTTTCTGTTACGGTCAATCCGTCGGTAGTACCCACTACGTCATCTTATGCAATATGCCAAAATGGAATCGTGCCGAATGGACAAGGTTTAGTAGTTCCTGCGGTATCAAGTAGTCTTGTCGATGGCTCAATTGTGATAGGTGCTACTTATAGAAGAGGTGGAGGCGATAATGTAACTACTTATGTTACGGAGTCAGCGGGTACATCGGTTTATTATAAAACTTATACTTTTGTCGCTCAAGCCAACGGAGCTGCTACTTTTGAAATTACACAAGCACTTTTAAGTGGTAGTTCAAACACAGATGATACCTACATGACACTTTATCAGACATCATTTAATGCTACCAGTCCTGCTACTAATTTTTTAAGAGGAGATGATGATTCTGGCATTGGACTTTTGTCAAAATTTACCCATACACTTGTTCAGGGAACAACTTATATCATTGTAGTAAGTACCTATACTAACCTAAAAACAGGAAGTTTTAGACTACAAACAAGCATTCCTATTTTCTCTGGAATAAACAGTTGGTTTAAAGATGCCACTGGTGGGGTTTCACTATTCAATGGAGAGGTTTTTAATCCCGTTGGACTGGCTGGCTCAGGCATCGGCAATAGTGCTACCGCAGGAACAAGCACTTTTTATGTCACCAATAATTTATATGGAGCTTGTAGAGTTCCAGTGACTTTTACTATTAATTCTTTACCGACCATTTCGGCAGGTTTAGCGACAAATCCAAGTTTATGTAATACGAATAGTGGGACAATTGCCTTTACTTCTACCAATTTATCAAATGGCTCATACGCCATTGCATATACAGGTGAAGGCTCGCCTAAAAATGTGAATGTTTTTAATAATACTTTTAGTCTGAGTGGCTTGAGAGCAGGAACGTACAGTAATTTTTCAGTAAGCCAATTGGGTTGTGCTGGAAATCATATTTCAGCCAAAACTTTGATAGACTCTTTGCCAACAGATGTATCCAACGTTACAGTTTGTAATAATACAATTGCCTCTTTATCAGCAAATTGTGGTAATAATTCTGTAAAATGGTATGATTCAACAGGAACAATCTTACAACATATAGGCTCTTCATTTATCACGAATGCACTTACAACAGACACAACATTTAAAGTTCGTTGCGAAAATGCCCATTGCCAAAGTGCTTTTATGAATGTATTGATAACGGTAAATATTGCTTCAATTCCTGTTATTCAGGCTGATACTACAATACTTATTGGAAGCAGTATTTCTTTGAAATCAACAGGTTGTACTGGAAATAATAATGTTTTGAAGTGGTACAATTCGTCGGATAATTCCTTGATAACTATGCCAATATCTCCTTCCATGACAACTCAATATTATGCTAAATGTGAAAAAATACAGAACAGCTTCGTTTGCCTTTCAGATAAAAGCAATGTTGTAACGGTCAACGTATTTTCGCTGATAAAAAGTATCATAAGTGGCGATTGGGAAAATCCATTAACTTGGGATATGGGTCGTGTTCCTCAAACAGGAGATATTGTTATTATTGACCAAAACCATACAGTAACTATCAACGGAATAGCTGATGCAAAGAGTATAGAATATAAAAATGCTGCTAAATTGGTGTTTAATACTTTGAATAGTAAGCTGAATGTTGGGCTTTAAAACATTTATTTTAACAAGTTTTTAAGTATTTATTAATATTTATTTAAGTATTAATAATTTCTTGTAAAGGTTTGACGTTTATTTTAGACAACAAAACCTTTACAAAAATGAAAAATCTCCCAATGCTCATGGCTATTGTTATGATAGCTTTTTCACTTACTAATTGCTCAGAAAAGAAAGGGGAAAGTTCTTCCGAATTTGCCGAAACGGATACTTCCATTGTTGACACCCCTGCGGCGGATGCAGGCGTACCACTTTCTCTCGAAGACCGCAAATTTATCCGTACTGCTGATGTTAGATTTAAGGTTAAGAGTGTACAAACTGCCACGAATGTTGTGGAGGATTTGGTGGATAAGTACAAGGGTTTTGTTGTTCGCAACGAATTATCGACTCAGGTTTTTAATATCAATGAAATAGAAATTAGTGAAGATTCGATTTTGAGAAGCAAATCGTATGAAACAAGCAATGAAATTACGCTTAGAATCCCGAATGAATATTTTGAAAAAACGCTTCGGGAATTGCAACCTTTGATGGCATTTTTAGATAATCAAACTGTTTCTGCCGATGATGTGAGTTTGTCGCTAATGAGTAATGAGTTACAGAAAAAACGCTTCACTAAATTTGAAAAAAGATTTGAAAAAAACATTGATGAGAAAGGTAAAAAGCTGACAGAAACTTCATTAGCGGAGGAGAATTTACTCAGTCACCAATCTTCAGCCGACCAAAATCAGTTACTAAATTTAAAACTCAAAGACGAAGTAAATTATAGTACCATCACTTTGCATCTTTATCAGCCAATGGCAATTATGCAAGAAAAATTGCCAAATATTGAAAATATACACGCCTTTAAACCTAATTTATTCCTTAGAATTTGGCAAAGTATTCGTGAAGGTTGGTATTTTTTAGAAGAGATAGTCGTGCTGATTTTCCGACTTTGGTTTGTGGTCTTGTTGGCTTTCGGAGGATTTTGGCTGTACAAAAAACGAGTAAAAATGAATTTGTAACACAGACTTTAGTCTGTCGTCAATCAAACAGGCTAAAGCCTGTGTTACTTAAAATTATCACTCATAATTTTTGCAGAAGAAAGTGCCAACGGAATACCACCTCCTGGGTGAACGCTTCCACCTACAAAATACAAATTTTCTATTTTTGAAGAGAAATTTGCGTGTCTCAAAAATGCCGCAAAACGGTTATTTGATGAATTTCCGTATAAGGCTCCTTGTGCTGAGGAGGTTTTTGATTCAATCGTTCTTGGGTCGAGAATCTCCTCACATTCAATTAGTTCTGCAATATTCTGCCCTAAAATTTTACCAACTTTCTGCAACACATTTTCTTTAGTCTGACGAATAATTTCATCCCAATCTTGCCCTTCATTAGCAGGTGCATTTATCAGCACAAACCAATTTTCGCAACCCTCTGGGGCATCGTCAGTTTTATGTTTTGAAGTAATATTGATGTAAACCGTTGGGTCGTGATAAATTGATTTCTTATCAAACATCGTCCTAAATTCTTCCTGATAATTATCGCTAAAGAAAATATTATGTAAACCCAATTCGGTAAACTGCTTTTTTATTCCCCAATAAAAAATAACTCCAGAACTCGATTTAGGCTGATTTAACAGGAAATTTGGATGTTTTTGGTGCGGTAAAAGTTTGCGATAAGTATGTGTAACGTCCATGTTGGAAACAATGGCATCGGTAGGAATGAAGTTAGCGTTATGAGTTATGAGGTCGTAGTTATGCGTTATTTGGTTAACAGAACCACCTTTCGCATTTCTTATCTCTCTTAACTCTTCACTTATAAACTCTTTTCCCATAACTCTTAACTCTTCACTCGTAACCTCTTTACTCATAACCCATTCACCCATAATCCCTTTACTCATAACTCCTTCACCCATAACTTTTACCCCCGTCACTTTTCCATTTTTCACTACAATTTCCTCCACCTTCGTTTCATAATAAAACTTAACGCCCACACTTTCCGCCAATTTTACCAAAGAATTCGTGATAGAAACCATGCCTTTTTTGGGGAAAAATGCTCCGATATTATACTCCAAATGTGGAATAATATTCAAAGTGGCAGGCGTTTGGTAAGGGTCAGAGCCATTGTAAGTGGCATAACGATTGAAAAGTTGGACAATTTTTGGGTTTTTGAATAACTTTTTATTGGCATCATTCATCGTTCCGAAAATACCTAATTTAGGAAGATTCAAATAACCTTTTAAGGCTTTTCGAGATGTCCATGTAGATAATTTATGCAGAGAATCTTGTAAAAAAAGTCCGTCTAAAACTTCATATTTAAAGGCACTATCTTTTAAAAATTGCGTAATTTTTTCGGCAGGTTCACCTGTGATTTGTTCAACTTCTTCGGCAAATTTTTGAGGTTCAGCCCAAGCTGTTAATCGAGTTTGGTCTTCCCAAAAATACCGACAAACTTCGTTAAGTTGTTCATATTCAAAGAAATCAGCGGGATTTTTACCCACTAATTCAAATAATTCAGTAACTAAATCGGGAAGTGTAAAAAGTGAAGGCCCTGCATCAAAACGATAACCGTTTAGGTCAAAACTACTCAACTTTCCGCCTGCGTAGGCATTGGCTTCATAAACCGAAACCTCAAAACCTTTATGAGCCAAACGAATAGCGGAGGCAATTCCCGCAATACCTGCTCCGATGATAGCGACTTTTTTCATTTTTTATTTTGACTTTATGTAGAGATAACACAAAATTATTTTTTTTGTTAAATTTTCAATTGTTATAAAATGCAGAATGCAGAACAAGGAATTAAGAATGTAGAAGTTTAGTTAAACCCGCTTCTACATTCTCAATTCCTTGTTCTGCATTCTAAAATCTATTTTTACAATTACTAAAAAAACAGCCACTCCATTGCTTTCGGAAATTCTTTGCCCCATTGGTCTTCGCTGTGGTTTCCTTCTGGGTCGAGTGAAATATTGATTTCTGTCTTCTTAACGCCTTGACGTTCAAAGGTTTGTTTTAGTTTTTCAACATTTGGAATCATTGCGGCACTTTCTTGCCCTCCTGCATATACATAAATACGAGTTGGCAAATGCGAGAGGAAATCAATAGCATCGAAGTAAATATTAGGAGAAATCCAGAGAGCGGGAGAGAAAATCATCAATCGTCCAAATGCTTCAGGAAACATCAATCCCGCATAAATACTAATCAAACCGCCCAAAGAACTTCCTCCAATACCTGTCGATTCACGGTCGGGAATGGTGCGATAATTTTTGTCGATGTACGGTTTTAAAGTCTTGGCTAAAAATTGTGCGTATTTTCGTCCTTGTCCTTTCCCTAATTTTGGATTGCTATATGGAGAATATTCTTCAAAGCGTTCATCGCCACCGTGTGCAATGGCTACGACGATAACGTCTCCGTGTTCACGAGCTGCCAAAACGGCTAATTGTTTATCAATACCCCAATTGCCAAATTCAGAACCATTGCCAAAAAGATTTTGGGCATCTTGCAAATAAATAACAGGATAACGCTTGGTTGATTTTTCGTAATTATGAGGCAAAAGTATATAAACGGCACGTTTTTTACCTAACTGCGGTATCTCAAATTCATCAGAAATTAAGCGAACTTCTGGCATAAGATTTTCAGAAAGGTTCTCGCCGTCAAGTCTCCAGTGAGGGACAAAATCATGAAAAACGCCTGTTTTATTCTTAGCGACACGGTTTCCTGTTGGATTTCCGAATTCATCTAATTCCACTTGATTCCAACCACCTTTTGTGTATTTGTACTCAAATGTCTCGGGCAATTTTATATTTTCAGGGAATTTTAAAGCGTATTTGCCATCCTCAACTTTATCTAATCTAAGTTCTTCTTTATCAGGTAGCCAAGCGTTAAAATTTCCAGAAATATACACAGGGCGTTCATCTTCTACTGGCGTGGTTAGTTCAAAGTACAATATATTCTTACTCATTTAATTTATCGTGGTTTTATCAATCTGCAAAAGTACGCAATAATATCTTTAGGTTATCCTGATTTTTACTTAAAACTCATTTTCAAGAATAAGGTTTTAAGATTTTTTTTATTGATGGACTAAAAACGCTATTGTTTGGGCGTTTGGCGGTATGAGTGTTCGGGTATTTATTTGGAAATTTGTAGGGTAAAATACTTATTTGGTTAAAAATCTTCAATTAGTTCGCTTCTGATAAGCAAAACCTTAAAACAAATGGCAGATGTTTTCTCACAACTATATATTCATCTTGTATTCTCACCTAAAAATAGAGAAGCATTAATTAATTCAGATTGGGAAGAACGCTTGCATAAGTATATAACAGGAACGATTCAGGAAAGAGGGCATAAATTATTAGCTATTGGAGGAATGCCTGACCATATTCATATTTTTGTGGGATTAAAACCTGCTGAAGCAATTTCAGATTTAGTAAAAGAGATAAAAGTTGCCTCAAATGATTTTATAAAAAACGAAAAACTGTCAAAATTTAAGTTTGAATGGCAGAATGGTTATGGTGCTTTTTCACATAGTCGTTCACAAATAGATGCAGTTTGTAAGTATATTCTGAATCAGAAAGAACATCATAGTAAAAAGACGTTTCAAGAAGAGTTTTTGAAATTTTGTGATGATTTTGGGATTGAAATAGGTAGGAAAGAATTTTTTGAATGGTTTTAATAGTTAAGAGCGTGAATTTTAAGGTTAAACTTCTCCGAAGTTTCTCGTTCGTTTCTATCGCTTTTGCTACAAAGGTTAAACCTCTCCGAGGTAATTCCATAGACAATTTTAATAATTCAATTAATTAAGTATGCTTCGGAGAAGCAGGACATTTGTAGCTAAGGGAAGAGGTTTTGCTAATGCTTCGGAGAAGCAGAACATTTGTAGCTAAGGGAAGAGGTTTTGCTAATGCTTCGGAGAAGCAGAACATTAAATAGAATAATCAAACAAGAATATAGAGAACAAATTTTTAAATATGAATAATCCAAAAACTTTATTCGACAAAGTGTGGGACGCACACGTTGTTCGTAAAATCGAAGATGGTCCAGATGTATTTCTGATTGACCGCCACTTTATCCACGAAGTAACCAGCCCAGTTGCATTCTTAGGTCTGGAAAGTCGTGGGATTGGTGTCCTTTATTCAGAGCGTACTTTCGCTACTGCTGACCACAATACGCCAACTATTAACCAACATTTACCTGTTCAAGACCCACTTTCTGCAAACCAATTGCAACAGTTGGAAACGAACTCGGCAAAATATGGTATTTCTCACTGGGGATTAGGACACGCTAAAAACGGTATTGTCCACGTAGTTGGACCAGAAAATGGTATCACTCTTCCAGGTATGACCATCGTTTGTGGTGATTCTCATACTTCTACGCATGGTGCTTTTGGTGCAATTGCGTTTGGTATTGGTACTTCGGAGGTTGAAATGGTGCTTTCTTCGCAGTGTATTATGCAACCGAAACCAAAGAAAATGCGTGTAAACGTAAATGGTAAATTGGGTAAAGCAGTTACACCCAAAGACGTTACTTTGTATATTATTGCTCAACTTTCGGCGGCAGGTGCTACGGGTTATTTCGTAGAATATGCGGGTGATGTGTTCGAGAATATGTCAATGGAAGGACGTATGACGGTTTGTAATATGTCAATCGAGATGGGTGCGAGAGGTGGAATGATTGCTCCAGACGAAACGACTTTCAATTATTTGAATGGTCGTGAACAAGCTCCAAAAGGTGAAACTTGGGAAAAAGCAATGGCTTACTGGAAAACCCTTAAAACGGACGATGGAGCTACTTTTGACCTTGAATATACTTACAATGCGGAGGATATTGAACCACAAATTACTTATGGTACAAACCCAGGTTTAGGAACGGGTATTTCTAAAAATATTCCTTTGGCAACTGATGTAATTGACGGTGAAGCAAGTTATAAAAAATCATTGGGCTACATGGGATTTGCCGAAAATGAGTCAATCATCGGGAAACCAATTGATTATGTTTTCTTAGGTTCATGTACAAACGGACGTATTGAAGATTTCCGTGCTTTCGCTTCAATCGTGAAAGGTCGCAAAAAAGCAGATAACGTAACGGCTTGGTTAGTGCCAGGTTCACACATTGTAGAATCACAAATCAAAGAAGAAGGTATTTTGGATATTTTGACAGAAGCAGGTTTCTTACTTCGTCAACCAGGATGTTCGGCTTGTTTAGCGATGAACGACGATAAAATTCCTGCTGGAAAGTATGCCGTTTCAACGTCAAATAGAAACTTCGAAGGTCGTCAAGGCCCAGGAGCAAGAACGCTTTTAGCTTCGCCATTAGTGGCAGCAGCAGCAGCGGTGACGGGAAAAGTTACTGACCCTCGGGAATTTTTATAGGTGTATTTGAGGGAAAGAGGTTACACAGAGAGCCAAAGAGTTTTAAAATGAGAACCACAGAGACAAAATCTCTACGTCTTTCTCATTTTCTCTAAAAATCTCTGTGGCTCTCTGTGTAACCTCTCAACGACAAAGCAATTAATTTCTACAAATCAATTTTTTTAACTACACAAAAATCAACAAATGGAAGTAAATGATATAACCAGAATAATCATTGGTTGTGCGATTGAAGTACATAAACAACTCGGTCCAGGTTTATTAGAATCGGCCTACGAGGAATGTTTAGCTTTTGAATTAGAAGAGAAAGGATTACTTTTTCAACGTCAAAAAGCATTACCAATTCAATACAAAGACATCCAGTTAGAATATGGTTATAGAATAGACCTCTTAGTTGAAAATACAGTAGTAGTTGAATTGAAAAGTGTTGAAGTATTGCATCCAGTGCATGAGGCTCAAACGCTGACATACATGAAATTCTCAGACAAAAAAGTAGGTCTTTTAATTAACTTTAATGTACTTATTTTAAAAAATGGTGTGAGAAGATTTATGAGATAATTACAAATAGGTGAAAAGAGAGAAGTAATTATTCTCAATCAATTAGCCTGTTTTCAAAACAAAATAAAATAATGGCATACGATAAATTTACGGTACTTCGTTCGACAGCAGTGCCACTTCCAATAGAAAATGTCGATACTGACCAAATCATCCCTGCTCGTTTCTTGAAAGCTACGAAACGTGAGGGTTTTGGCGATAATTTATTCAGAGATTGGCGTTATAATAACGACGAATCTCCAAAGCAAGATTTCGTTTTGAACAACCCAACTTACAGTGGAGCAATCCTCGTAGGCGGTCGTAACTTCGGTTCAGGTTCAAGTCGTGAACACGCCGCTTGGGCGATTTATGACTACGGTTTCCGTTGTGTAATTTCAAGTTTCTTTGCAGATATTTTCAAAGGTAACTCATTGAATATCGGTATTTTACCAGTAACGGTTAGCCCAGAATTTTTAGATAAAATCTTTTTGGCAATTGAAGCTGACCCAAAAGCAGAAATTGAAGTAAATCTTCCAGAGCAAAAAGTGACCATTGTAGCATCAGGAGAAAGTGAAGACTTTACCATCAATGGCTACAAAAAGAACAATATGCTCAACGGTTTTGATGATATTGATTATCTACAAAGCATGAAAGGAGAAATTGCAGCATTTGCAGAGAAGAGTCTTTACTAAGAAGTGATGAATGATGAGTTATAAGTGATGACTTTTGTCGTCATTCATAACTCATCACTTATAACTCATCATTAAATATGCGACACATAGAAATAATGGACACGACGCTTCGTGATGGTGAACAAACCAGCGGAGTGTCTTTCTCGGCTTCTGAAAAGCTAACGATTGCTCAGTTACTTTTGAAAGAAGTAATGGTGGATAGATTAGAAGTCGCTTCGGCAAGAGTATCTGCGGGCGAATTTGATGCGGTTAAGAAAATTACCGAGTGGGCGGCTGAAAATGGTTGTTTGGATAAAATTGAAGTTTTAACCTTCGTTGACGGTGAAACTTCAGTCAATTGGATGTTGGAAGCAGGGGCAAAAGTGATGAACCTTCTCACAAAAGGCTCATTAAATCACCTCACGCACCAACTCAAAAAAACACCCGAACAACACTTTTCTGAAATCGCTCAGGTGATTGCTTTGGCTCGTTCTAAGGGGATTTTGTGTAATGTTTATTTAGAAGATTGGAGTAATGGAATGCGTAATTCTCCCGAATACGTTTTTCAATACCTTGATTTTTTGACGAAAGAACCCATCGAAAGAGTGCTTTTGCCTGATACTTTGGGGGTTTTGACACCAAGAGAAACCTTTGATTTCTTGGATGCTATCGTAAAACGTTACCCAAATACGCACTTCGACTTTCATGCTCATAACGATTATGATTTAAGCATTGCAAACGTCATGGAAGCTATTCGTGCGGGTGTACAAGGCTTGCACTTAACCGTAAACGGCATGGGCGAACGGGCAGGAAATGCTCCTTTGGCAAGTACCATAGCGGTAATCAACGATTTTATGCCCGAAGTGAAAACGACGGTAGTTGAAAAATCTTTGTATTCGGTAAGTAAATTGGTAGAGACTTTTTCGGGTTTCAGAATTCCAGTGAACAAGCCAGTTGTAGGTGAAAATGTTTTCACGCAAACGGCTGGTATTCATGCGGATGGCGACAATAAAAAGAATCTTTATTTCAATAATTTAATGCCCGAACGCTTCGGGCGATTGCGTCAATATGCTTTAGGGAAAACCTCAGGAAAGGCAAATATTGAGAAAAATTTGCAAGAATTAGGAATCACTTTAGCCGATGCCGATTTGAAAAAAGTAACGCAAAGAATCATCGAATTGGGCGACCGCAAAGAAGCCGTAACTCGTGAAGATTTGCCGTATATTATTTCGGATATTTTGGATAGCAGTGCCATTGAAGAAAAAGTTATCGTATTGAATTACGTTTTGACACATTCTAAAAATCTAAAACCTTCTGCCACTTTACAAGTACAAATTGGCGAAGAAATTTTTGAAGAATCTGCTCAAGGAGATGGACAATATGATGCCTTTATGAACGCTTTGAAAAAGATATATTGTCAAAAAAATATCGAACTTCCCCAATTGACAGACTATGCCGTAAGGATTCCACCAGGAGGAAAAACCGATGCCCTTTGTGAGACGATTATTACGTGGGTCATTAACGGCAAAACTATGAAAACCAGAGGATTAGATTCAGATCAGACAGTTTCTGCAATTCAAGCGACGCAGAAGATGCTCAATTTGATTTAGAGTTATTGCCTTCGTGGCATAAAATAAACAAAAAATGAAAAAACATATCTTAGTAGTCCCAGGTGACGGAATTGGGCAAGAAGTTACAACCGTTGGTAAACAAGTTTTAGAGAAAATCGCAGCGAAATTCGGACATGAATTTACGTATGACGAAGCACTTATCGGTCACGTAGCAATCGAAGCGACTGGCGACCCGCTTCCAGAAGAAACTTTAGTAAAAATGCGTGCTTCTGATGCCATCCTTTTCGGAGCAGTTGGACACATCAAATACGATAACGACCCACACGCAAAAGTTCGTCCAGAGCAAGGATTATTGAAAATGCGTAAAGAATTGGGTTTATACGCCAACCTTCGCCCAATCAAATTATTTGACGAATTGTTAGAAGCCTCTTCTATCAAACCAGAAATTTTGAAAGGTGCAGATATTCTTTTCTTCCGTGAATTAACGGGTGACGTTTATTTCGGAAAAAGAGAAAGAATCGAAGACGGAAATACCGCTTACGATACCATGATTTATAGCAAATATGAAGTTGAGCGTATTGCACGTAAAGCTTTTGATGCAGCAATGACTCGTGGTAAAAAATTGATGTCAGTTGACAAAGCAAACGTATTGGAATCAAGCCGTTTGTGGAGAGAAACTGTACAAGCAATTGCTCCAGAATATCCAGAAGTAGAGGTTACACACCAATTTGTGGATTCTTGTGCGATGATGTTAATCAAAGACCCAAAACAATTTGACGTAGTCGTTACGGGTAATTTATTCGGAGATATTTTGACGGATGAAGCATCTCAAATTGCAGGTTCAATGGGAATGTTGGCATCAGCTTCAATCGGTGATAGTACAGGTGTTTATGAGCCAATTCACGGTTCTGGACACGATATTGCGGGTAAAGGTGTAGCTAATCCAATGGCTTCTGTTCTTTCAGCAGCATTATTGTTAGACATTTCATTTGGTTTGAAAGCAGAATCAGAAGCAATTATTGCAGCAATTGATTCAGTCTTGAAAGCAGGTTTCCGTACAAGAGACATCGCTTCAAAAGATACACCAAAAGATATGATTTTGGGTACTGATGCTATCGGTGCAGAGATTTTGAGCAGAATTTAATTGAATTAAGATTAGCCAACTTTCAACAGTTGGCTAATCTTATCACTCTATTTCTTCCCTTCCAAACCTTCTTCTTCCATCCATTCTTCAAATGCCTCTGGCGAGTTCATTGCCGAAGGAATCATTACTCTTCTTGAACGTCTTTCGGGAGCTTTTATCTCAAAATTTTGTTCTGATTTTACACCGTTAGCGGTTTCAAAAGTGATTTTGTATTTACCCGCTTTGATGTAAAAAGCTTTGTCTTCACCTTCTTCAACCTTGATAACTTTATCGTCTTTTTTCTTGGTGTCGTTTAAGTGCTTTTCGTAATCTTTTACAGTCGCAGGATTAATAGTATAATCCCACGTAACGGTATTTATTCCAGTTTCGCTATCATCGTTTAATTCTTTCAAAACTAAGCCTTTATCGGTAGCAATTGTTACTTTCGTTTTGCCTGCATTTTTAGTGAAATAAGCAATTGGCAATTCTCTTTTTTCAGGTTCATCATATTTTCTTGAAGCGTCAACTTTACCCCAACGTGAATTAAAATTGATAGTTTTCATCGTAAATAAATGCAAATCTTTATTCATTAACGAATCCGTCAATTGTTGTACTAAATTTACATCAGCAATATAAATTGAACGACCGTGTGTTCCCACAACTAATTCATTATCACGTGGATGAACGATTAAGTCATGTACTGCCACTGCTGGCATATCGCCCGACATACGCATAAATGATTTTCCTTGATTCACGGAAATATACAAACTGTGGTCTGTCCCAACGTACAATAAATTAGGGTTCTTAGGGTCTTCTTTTACTACGTTTATGGGTTCAGCAGGAAGGTCTTCGCCTAATTTTTGCCAAGTTGTTCCGTAATCTGTTGAACGATACACATAACTGTTAAAATGGTCGTCACGGTAGCCGTTTAATGACACATAAACGGTTCCTTCAGCGTGATTTGAAGCGTTTACTCTGCTCACCCATAAATTTTGCGGTAAACCGTCCGAAATTTTCGTCCAAGTATAACCACCATCTTTTGAAACATGAATTAAACCGTCGTCTGTTCCTACATATAAAAGCCCAAATTTTAAAGGAGATTCATCAATGGTTGTAAGGGTTCCGAAAGGTACATCACCTTCTTTTCCACCTTTTGTCAAATCGCCCGAAAGTGCCTTCCAAGTTTCACCTTTATCTAAACTTCTGAAAAAACGATTGCCGCCAAAATAAATAATGTCTTGATTATGACGTGATAATAAAATTGGACTTTGCCAGTTGAAACGGTTTTTTATGTCGCCAATTTCTTGTGGCATTTGGAGATATTTTTGCGAGCCGTTTGAAGTATTTAGTCTGAAATAATTTCCGAACTGAAAACCTGTATAAACCGTCTGATTATCACGAGTATCGACTGCAATTTGCATTCCGTCACCACCCATAATTGACTTGAACGGATAAGCTCCTTCTGCGTACCATTCATAGTTTGGTTTATTCGTCGAAGAACCAAACCAAACGCCATTATCCTGCAATCCAGCGTAAACATTATACGGTTTTGCCATGTCCACTTGCAAGGCATACAATTGCCCAACGGCTGGCGTATTGGCTTTAAACCATGTTTTTCCGTCGTCGTAAGTGATGTTGATACCGCCATCGTTACCTAAAATTTGGTGTTTTGAGTTAGTCGGATTTATCCAAACAATATGGTGGTCAGCGTGAACATTGTCTGCATTCATCGACTTGAAAGTCTTTCCACCATCGTCAGATTTAACGAGTTGGTAACCTGGAATAACAATTTTGTCAGCATTGTCAGGAGCAACGAAAACTGTTCCGAAATAATATCCATACGTATTAAAAACCCAGTCCAAATAGTCTTTGTGCGTGCGTTTCCAAGATTTTCCACCGTCTTCCGAACGATAAACTTCTGCCCCTGTAATGGGCGTATCGAATAAATCATCATTGGCATTTTCCGTGAATTTCACAATATCCATCACTTGGATTTTTCCAGCTTTGATGTCTGCTTTCAAACTCTTGGCATTGTATTTTTCTGGAAAACGTTTTTCGTCTAAATATTCCGAAATTTGATTGTCTGATAAAGCTAAAAATTGCTCTGTATTCATGCTACGCAATTTTTTGGCAGTCAAAAGATTTTCGTCTTCTTTCTTTTTTCCATCGTCAGGACGGTTCTTTTGATTATCCAAAACGGCATAGACAATATTTGGATTTTGCGGAGAAGTCCCCACGCCTACACGCCCATTGCCATCGCCTTGTGGAAAGCCTGAACCTTCACCTGTGATTAATGACCAAGTATCGCCACCATTGGTTGATTTATAAACGCCTGAGGTTTTTCCTGATTCTACAAAATTCCAAGCAGAACGAGTTTTATGCCACATTCCTGCGTATAAAGTATTCGGGTTAATGGGGTCGATTGTGAGGTCAATTCCGCCTGTGTTTTCGTCAATGAAAAGCGTTTGTTTCCAAGTTTTTCCGCCGTCAGTTGTTTTGAAAAGCCCCCGTTCTTTGTTGGCAGAATAAAGACTTCCTAAAGCCGCCACCCAAACCGTATTGGGGTCGGTTGGATGTAAAATCACTTTCCCGATATGGTGCGTTTCGTTCAAGCCTTTGTGTTGCCAAGTTTTGCCGCCGTCTTCGCTTTTGTACATTCCCACGCCAGAATACGATGAGCGTGAAGAATTTGCTTCGCCCGTGCCAATCCAGATGGTTTTGCCGTTGTTTTTCCAGTCAACCGCAATATCACCGATGGTCATAACTGCCTCATTGTCAAACAAAGGCGAAAAGCTAATGCCATTATTTTCAGTTTTCCAAAGTCCACCCGAAGCATAAGCCACATAAAATTCCGTTGGATTTTGGTTATTTACGTCCACATCCACTACACGCCCCGACATAACTGTTGGACCAATTGAACGAAATTTGACATTATTAACTAAAGATTTAGCTTCCAGAGCTTTACGAATTTCCAGAGCTTTGAAACGTTCGGAAGCGGGCGTTGCTTTGAGTGATTGAGTGACAAGAGGAGCGGAGATTTCCTTTTTCTTTTTTTGAGCATTTGCCGAAAAAGTCAAAGCAAGTCCCACACAGAGTAAAATTCTATTTTTCATTTTGTGATTTTAGGTTGATGATTTTTTGTAAAGATAATAGAAAGTAGATTTTTTTATTGATAATTTTACCATACAAGTAAATCCATTTCAATGCAATATTTCCTAATCTTTTTAGCCTTTCTTTGCGGAGCAGTTTTCCCGACTCAGGCAGCCTTAAATACTCAAATGACCAAGAACGTTGGGCATCCAGTTTTGGCGGCTTTTCTGTCTTTTTTTACGGGTTTAATTGCTTTGTTCCTTTATATTCTCATTGCACGAATTCCACTTCAATCGTTAAGTTCTGCCAGAAATGTGCCTTGGTATGTTTGGTTTGCGGGACTTTTAGGGGCGTTTTATATTAGTACGGTCATTGTGCTGATTCCTCGGTTGGGTTTTGCTCTGACTTTTGGCTTAATTGTGGCTGGGCAAATGGCAATTTCCTTACTCTTCGACCATTACGGTATTTTACATACGCCTATTCGGGAAATTTCAATTGGTAGAATTATCGGAGCGTTATTTTTAGTGGCGGGTGTTATTCTAATCAGAAAGTTTTAGGTTAGATGCAACCTTTTACTGATTGAGAGCATCTGATTGATATCATTATTGTCAAACTTATTTAAAATATTTATCATGAAAACATTATTCAAGACCGCATTTGTTTTTTTATTGGTAAACCTTTGCCAATTGGCTACTTACGCTCAGAATTCAGAAGAAATTCGTAGGGTTTCAAATTTTAAAGGCATTCATATTTCCAGCGGAATAGATTTGTATTTAAAACAAGGTTCGACAGAATCAGTGAAAGTAGTAGCCGATAAAGATAGAATGGATAAAATTATTACTGAAAATGAGGGTGGTGTTTTGAAAATTTACGTGGAATCTTCAAAAAGTTGGTTTGATTTTGAATGGAAAAAATCAAAAGCAATGCGAGTGTACGTGACCGTTAAAGACCTTAATGCACTTTCGGCTACGGGTGGCTCTGACATTTATACGGAAAATAAATTGGACTTAATTAAACTTGAAGTAAAAGCTACGGGAGGTTCTGATGTTAGGCTTACTTTAGATGCTGATGAACTAACTTGTTCAACAACAGGAGGTTCTGATGTGATTTTGGCAGGAACTGCTACGGTTTTTAAGGCAACATCAACGGGAGGAAGCGATTTAAAGGCAAGTAACTTAAAAACTAATTTCTGTACAGTTTCTTCAACAGGTGGTTCAGATGCTTATGTTTGGGCTGAAAAAGAAATCAGTATTTCTGCAACTGGTGGAAGCGATGTTTATCATAAAGGTGGTGCAAGAGTGGTAAAATCAAGCTCTACGGGTGGTTCTGATATTCATAAGCAGTAATTTTTAGATGTTAGAGAATAGATTTTTTTAGATGATAGATTATAATAGATTATAGAGAACAGAGTATAGATAGTAGAGAACAACTTTACAAGTTATATTCTCTATTCTCTAACATCTATTCTCTATTCTCTAACATCTATTCTCTTTCCTCTAACATCTATTCTCTAAAAAAATCACTGTTCATAATAATACCCAAAAATAATGTCCATTTCATCATCAGACGTTAGTCCAAATGAAACTTTTTGATTTGATGTATTATTGAATGTAACTACCGAAGTTAGTCCTTCGTTTTTGTTTAAAGATATTGGTGTAATAAAGTTTTTTATTGCTGGATGTTCCCAATCTAAATTTTCATAAACCACTTCTCCGTCTCTTGTTCCCCCTTTTATCTTAATCACAAACTTTTCGCCATATTTGTGTGTATGCGATGTTAACATCACGATTTTCACGCTTTTATCAAAGGTAAAATCTTTGCTGACTATTGTTTTTGTATTGGCAGGTAAGCTAAAATTTGTGTGATTTAAATCAATTGTTTTGACTACATTTTTGACCTTCGCTTTGTCGGTAGTATATAAATTCACGTAGTTTTCACCGTAAAGATTCCCCGTAGTTTTATTGAAATAATGCGGATTCAAATCAATTGAATAATTAGTAGGCAATAAAAGTGCAGTACCTTCTGGGAAAGTATATTCTTGATTAGCTTGTGTACCGCCACCCAAAAAAATATGGTTTGCCATTTGAAAAATGGTTGCTCCATTCAGTGTATTGTCGGCGTTGCGTAAGTCTCTCACTTGGTCAATTATTGGTAATGTTGTTCTATCTCTGAAATCATACAAAACCATGTGGTGGCTATTGGCACGAGATTGTAATTTGATACGATTTACATAAATATCTGCTGTATTTCCAATATTTCTTCTCACAAATAATTCACGTTCAAAATTGGGTTGAATCGTAAATTTGTCAACCTTTAATTGATAACCAGCCACCCCTTCTGATTGTGGAGTGCCGATTGCCTTAAAGTCATCATTTGCTGAAACACTCGGTGTTTTATCATCCAAAAGTTTAGCATCAACGACTTCGCCTGTTTTGGGAGCTCCAGCTTCAATCCAACGACGCACAAATTCAATTTGTCCAACCGTTAAAGCGGTACTTCCCAAAGGCATGGGCGAGCCATATTGTTTTCCACCGTGATGAGATGCGTCCCAATTGAGTTTATGATACAAAAGACTTTCTAAAGATTTGTAAGCCTTTACTCGCAAATGCCCATCGCCTTTTGAAAGTGCGTTTAAGGGAACTACTCCGATTAAGTTTTCATAAGCTACCGACTTCTCTAAAACTAAACCATGTTGTTTGAAAGTAGCATCAGACACCGACGCATGGCAACCCGAAGTAGCACACGTAGGTGTAAGGATTCTATCTTGCATCAATCCAAAACTCGATACAGTAGCAGGTGTTGTCTCATCCACTGAATTTTTGGTACAAGCCGAAACAGTGAGTAATCCTCCCAAAAGTATTGTAATTCCTTGGTAAAATATTCGTTGCATAATTGTGTTAGAGTTGAGTCTGTTTTACTTTGATATAACAATCCAGAAATGGTTTAGTTTTACGGCTATATAGAAATCATAGTTATTGGGCTGACCCAAAATCTATCTTCTCTATCGTGCTAAAATTGTTTAGTTTTACCATTTAGGGATGATAGAAAACATAGTTATAAATTAGAAAAATCTATCTTCTCTATCGTGCTAAAATTGTTTAGTCTTACCATTTAGGGATGATAGAAAACATAGTTATAAATTAGAAAATTCTATCTTCTCTATCGTGCTAAAATTGTTTAGTTTTACCATTTAGGGATGATAGAAAACATAGTTATAAATTAGAAAAATCAATGTTAACAATTGTGCTAAAATGGTTGAGTTTATAATCATATAGAAATCATAGTTCTTAGACTGACCAAAATCTATGTTACCTATCATCCCCACATGGTAAATTAACGTTAACGAAGTTCTCCTGACGAAATATATAACGTAATAATACCGCCGACGAGTGTAGGAATCGCAAAAATCATAAAGTTAATAGACATAGATAATCCAAGTCCGATTAAAACTCCTCCTAAAAGTGGTCCAACAATTGCCCCAATTCTTCCTGCTCCAACTGCCCAGCCCACGCCTGTATTACGTATTTCGGTGGGATAAATACGAGCTGCCACCGAGTATAAACCTACAAATCCTCCTTGAATTCCAAAACCAATCAATCCGAAAAGAATTAAAGTCATTGCTGAACCCGAAAAGAATCCAAAAATTAACATTAAACAAGCGGTTGCTATCAAAAAACCGCAAATCGTTCTTTTCAAGCCAAACTTACTGGATAAATAACCTTGTGAAACAATGCCTAAAAATGCTCCTAAATTAAAAATTGTTCCTGCATAAATGGCTAATTCTACTGATAAACCTGTGGCTGATGCCAATTTTGGAATCCAAGTTGTGAGAAAATATAAACTGGCAAAAGCCATGAAAATAGCAATCCAAAGACGAACAGTTGCCGT
The DNA here is from genome assembly GCF_034931005.1 of Arcicella sp. LKC2W. Classification (NCBI taxonomy): domain Bacteria; kingdom Pseudomonadati; phylum Bacteroidota; class Cytophagia; order Cytophagales; family Flectobacillaceae; genus Arcicella; species Arcicella sp. LKC2W. Next base: position 136,061 of record NZ_JAYGIN010000012.1, on the reverse strand, counting down.
TTTTGTTTCAGGTTTTAAAAGAGAAGTTACAGAAGCTTTAATCCTTGAATCATTACTAATATTGGGCAAACTTGCTAATATGGGTAAAGCCATCTTAGTCAAAATTGAATTGGCTTTATTTAGGGCATTTTGTGGTTGTGTTTTCAATAAAAAATCAAGTGATTCAGACAAGAAAAAATAGGTAATTGGCAATGTACATAAGGTAGAAGCTCCTGCTATTTGGAACATCGTTTGCCATCCGTACATAGGAATTACTTTTGCCGCTACCATGCCCGATAAAACGGCTCCAATTGGATAACCCGACATCACGAAACTGACCCAAAAGTCTTTTTGTGGTTTTGGAGCATATTCAGCCGTCAATGTGGCGGTGCTTGCTAACATTCCGCCAATCCCTAATCCACTAATTACTCTGAAAAAGATTAATGCTTCGACTGAATTGGCAAAAATGGTCGAAAAAACGCTTATCCCCATCAATAAGCCACAAATTAAAATCATGGTTTTGCGTCCAATTTTGTCAGCAAATGGGGCTAAAAACATCGCCCCGATTGACATTCCTAAAAGCCCAGCACTAAAAACAACGCCTAATGATTGAGGGCTAATTGACCATGCTGACGAAATGTGTGGAGCAACGTAGGAAATTACCATTACGTCCATGCCGTCGAGCATATTCATTAAAAAACAGATTAAAATAGTGGATAATTGTAAATTTGATAATTTCTGAGATTCCAGAATAGTGGTTGGATGTTGCATAAGATTATTTTTGGGATATAAATAAGAGAATAAAGATACCTTATTTTGCCTAAAAAAATCTATAAAATTATTGATATATTACTATGATTTGAGTTGTTTGGGGAAGCCTGACAGGCTTTAGAAGAGCTGAAGGGAATCAGAGAGAATAGCTTAGTGCTAAAAAGAACCTTATGGCGGTAAGGCTCAGGAATTCATCTACTTAGGCAATTGTTGCTACTTTTTCGTGCTGTTTTTTTGAAAGTTCCTGATAAGAAAGTGTTCTCAACATTCCTATTTTGATTTTCTTTTTCAGTGCTGCGGTCTCAGACTTATACGTGTTATGACCTTTCAATAATTCTTCAGCGATACTCGCTACTAACGCTTCAACTGATTCTGGCGTTAGGATGATTGGAACGTTTTTCATGGGCGGAGTTTTTGGTGGTTAAATAAAACATGGGTTTGTAATAATTTTACAAAGATAATACTCATTGTAATAACTTCATAATCAAGACGATATCATAACATCAAAGTCATTAAATAAGTTTAAAATATGTGTTAATTTTAGCATAAGTTTAATCAATTACTTTCATAAAAACAATTTCTATGTATTGTTCAACTTAAAGTTTAACTAATACTTTACCTAAAGCACCTCCTTTTAAGATTAAATCTAACTTTTCGGGTACTTCTTCCAGACTGATTTCTGTTGCTAATGATTCTAAATCAAGTGGTTTCCAATCATTAGCTAATTTTTGCCAAATTTCTTTGCGTAAAGTCATCGGACATTCGGCAGAGTCAATGCCTAAAAGAGCATTTCCACGAAGAATAAAAGGAAAAACAGAGGTATGCAATTCGGATGAAGCCACTAAACCACAAGCTGCCGCTGCTCCGCCGTACACTAAAGATTTTAATGCAGTTGCCAAAATATTTCCACCAACGGTATCTACTACACCTGCATAAACGGACTTCAACATCGGGCGACCTGATTGGTCGTCAAGTGCTTCTCTCGTTACAATTTCACTTGCTCCTACTTTCGTTAAAAACTCAACCGCTTTTGGTTTTCCTGTTACGGCAGTTACTTCAAAGCCCAATTTTTTTAGGATTGCTACCGATAAAGTTCCTACGCCACCAGTTGAACCAGTCACTAAAACCTTTCCTTTTTCGGGAGATAAACCATTATTTGTCAAGGCATTAATACATAAACCTGCGGTAAAACCTGCCGTTCCATAAATCATGGCTTCTCGCATGGATAAACCTGTGGGCATAGGAACAACCCAACGGGCAGGCACACGAATGTACTCCGCCAATCCGCCAGAAGTATTCATGCCTAAATCATAACTGGTTACAATTACTTCATCACCAACTTTAAAGTCTGACGAATTACTCTCTGCAATAACACCAGTGGCATCAATACCTGGGGTATGCGGATAGTTTCGGGTAACGCCTTTATTTCCGATTGAAGATAAGGCATCTTTATAGTTGAGGGTTGAATAATGAACTTTTACCAAAATTTCCCCCGCAGGCAAATCTCCAACTTGGCGTTCTATGATGTTTCTAAGATATTGTTTTTCAGTATTTTCTGAAATTTGAAGGGCTTTGAATGATGTGTTTTGCATAATATTAATATCTGATTGTTTTGTTTGTCGTTGTTATACAACAAAACCAACTCGGCAAGAGTTGGTTTTGTTAATTCTTGTACTACAAATATGAAAAAAAACATATAAAATGCAATCAGAAACTATCCAATATTACCAAGTATATCGAACAGAGAGGGCGATTTCATCACTCAAAAAATTTGAATAATTAATAATATTAATGGCTGGTTTCCAGTCTAAACTAACTGCCAATGGTACATTTCTTAATTTGGCTTCCAATCCCAATATTCCGTCTAAACCTAATACTGTTCTTTGGTTATTATCTAAATAACTCGGGCGGTTGTCTCCCCATACATAAACGTGACCACCGCCACCAATAAACCAATTGAAATCTCTTGAATTGAAGGCTCTTCCGTGTACTTCATAAAGTCCAGTAAGCCCAAAACCTCGACTACGGAAAGTTCCGATTGCCTCAATGGCTGCATTTCTTTTTACGAAGGTTTTGTAGGTGATTCCATTCGAAAGCCCTAATCTAAGCCCCAAAGCAGATTTATATAACTGAGCATTTGACAAAAAACTAATGCTTAAAAATGAAATCAATAAAATGATAGTGTGCTTTTTCATGTGTTGTGTTGTTTATTCCTCATCAGGTAAACCCTTATATTTTGAAGCCTCAAATATTTTTTGAGCGTCAGATTGTTTCATCAATTCTTGAATGGTCAAATTTTCATTTTCATCAAAATACTTTCCCACAATTCGCCAACCTAACCATCTTCCAATACTTCCAGGACAGTCTTTGCCAATTTCTGGGGTTAATGGTCGTTCTCCAACATATTTGGCTTTTATGGGGTCTTGCGTATTATAAAGTAATTGACTATCAATGAAATGAGCCCAAATGTTTTTCTGAAACTCGTAACTTCCTGCTAATTGCTCGCCAGAATAACCGATGAATAAGGTATCTGCTTTTTTGGGCAACATGGTATGGGCAAAGACGTAACTTTTTCCGTACCAAATCATGTCAGACAATAAGGATTTATCTTTCGGATTTGTAAGATTATACTTCTGTGATAATAAAAGTATGCTAAGGGGAGCAATGGATTCGGGTGTGGCTTTTCGGAGTTGATAATCATAAATATCGGGGATGAATTTCCCCTTTTTGCCCATAAAATAATCCAAACCAATATAAATAGCTGTATCCGAAATGATTAGTTCACGGTTGGGCAAAACGCCTTGACCGAAGAAACCCGAAAAAATGGTATAGATTTTGGGTTCTTTAAAATCAGGATAGTAGTATTTGAGATGTTGGAAAGCAGTACGAAAGTCATTTTCCAAATTTTGATTTCCAAAAAATCCTGCTTCTTGCGACTGATTGTAAAAATCTCGCAAACCTTGATTTTGGACTAAAGGTAAAAGTTGGTCAGCCAATTTATCAAAACCTTCAGGAGTAACTTGAAAGTAATTGGTAAAAAAAGTAGGTTGTTTTTTGAAGAGTGATAATAATTCATCCTTGCTTTTACACACAAATAAATCTTTGTCAAGTCGTTGAATATTTACCGTAACTTTTACGTTATTAACATCGGGGTCGGAACTGCTTTGATTGTCTTGTGTTTGGGTACACGCACATACAAGGCACGTGAAGAGTAAAAAGAGCGTATATTTCATCGTTGTATTGTGCCTTATCCAGACTGTAAGGCAATATTTTATAAGAGTTAATTTTATCGTTAAATTTCAATAAGTACATGGCAAGTGCCAACCTTACTTTCGCAAAATTATGAAGAATAACGTATTCCTAAGTCTTTTTATTCTCCTGATAGGATTCGAGGGCTTTTCACAACGGTATAATGCCGATGCTAATTATGGAGGGAATTATGGAGGAGGTTTTTTCAGTAGATTTTATAAACTGAAAATGGGTTTTAGATTTTCTCCAGGCATTATGATTAATTATGTTGAGGCTTCTAAAAACTTTAAGGGATTTGAGTCAAATGGAGCAAATGTGCGACTGAGTTTAGGACCAATTGCGGATTTTTATATCACCGATAAATACGCTTTTAGCACGGGACTTTGGTACACCGTCAAAAGCGTGAATTATTCTATGCACGGGACTTTTTACGATAATGAACTCTTTAAAACAACGCCATTGACTGCCGATGAAATCAGGGGAACGGAAGCCAATTTTAATTTACAATATTTGCAATTGCCTTTGACGATGAAGATTTTTAGCGATAATATCTTGGACGACACTCCCGTTTATTTGCAATTTGGGGGAACGGTTGATATAAAAATTGCTGAAAAAGCGTTAGACAAAACTCGTAATGCTTTGTTTCAATATCAAGAGCGTTTGGCAAGTTCGCAAAGCATATTCAGTTTTGGCGATGTCGGATTATTATTAGGAATTGGAGGTGAAAAGTCAATCAGTAGAGGAGGAGACGCTTTTTTCTTCGGACTTCAATATCAAAGAGGATTTGTAGAAATTAATAGAAGCCGTACTTTTGGCGATTTAATCACGAAAAATGGGGCGTTTTATTTAGATTTTGGGGTGAAGTTTTAATGAAAAATAGACCACAGATTTTACGGATTATACAGATTTACACGGATAAGGTTTAAAATCGGTATAGTTTAGTTTGGGAAATATAGAAAATTTGTCGCAAACGAAAATAGACCACAGATTTTACGGATTTTACAGATTTACACGGATGGGATTTAAAATCGGTATAGTTTAGTTTGGGAAATATAGAAAATTTGTCGCAAACGAAAATAGACCACAGATTTTACGGATTTTACAGATTCACACGGATGGGATTTAAAATCGGTATAGTTTAGGAAATATAGAAAATTTGTCGCAAACGAAAATAGACCACAGATTTTACGGATTTTACAGATTCACACGGATGGGATTTAAAATCGGTATAGTTTAGGAAATATAGAAAATTTGTCGCAAACGAAAATAGACCACAGATTTTACGGATTTTACAGATTCACACGGATGAGATTTAAAATCGGTATAGTTTAGGACATATAGAAAATTTGTCGCAAACGAAAATAGACCACAAATTTTACGGATTTTACAGATTCACACGGATGAGATTTAAAATCGGTATAGTTTAGTTTGGGAAATATAGAGAATTTGTCGCAAACGAAAATAGACCACAGATTTTACGGATTTTACAGATTCACACGGATTAAAATTAAAAAATCTGAGTAAATCTGTAAAATCCGTACTATCTGTGGTCTATTTTATTTTAAGAAATCTTTACTTAAACTCAATCACTTCGGGCATTAGCATCATTACGCCTTCACGTGCTTTTAAGTCTTTCAATTGCTTTACGTAAGGAGCCAAATCTCCGAATTGTGCTTGTAAGATTTTAGCTTCAGCTTCGTCTCCTTTCTTGTCAAAAAGCTCTTCAAAGAAGTTTTTAGGTTGTGGATAAAATCTTGTTTTGAAGTCGCCGTCTTTCAATTTTGCTTTCTTGGCTGCAATTTTCACGGCATCTTCCAAACCTCCTAATTCATCAACTAAGCCATTTTGTTTTGCTTCAATACCAGACCAAACTCGTCCGCCCGCAAGCGATTTCAATTTGTCGATACTCATTTTACGTCCTTTTGCTGCTTTTGAAGTAAAGGTTTCGTAACCGTTTTCAATGCTTTTCTGAAACCATGCTTTTTCAAATTCATCCATTTCACGAGTAACCGTTGGGAAGTCTGAGTGAGCGTTGGTATTCACACGGTCATTGGTGATGCCTAATTTATTTTTCAAGAAATTTTCAAAGTTGAAAAACTGAGCAAAAATCCCGATTGAACCCGTAATTGTTGTGGGTTGAGCCACAATTTCATCGGCAGCCATTGCCATATAATATCCACCCGAAGCAGCATAGTCGCCCATTGAAGCAATCACAGGTTTTACTTTTTTAGCTAATTCAACTTCTCTCCACATCACATCAGATGCTAAAGCTGAACCACCTGGACTGTCAATTCTCAATACAATCGCTTTTACTTTTTTATCGTCACGAGCTTTACGAAGTTCAGCCACCCAGTCGTCAGAACCAATATTTCCTTTGTCGGCTTTTGCACCAACAATGGCACCTTCGCCCACAATTACCGCAATTTTATTATCAGAATCATTGTAAGAAATAGCCGATTCTGCTTTCAAAAACTTACTTAAACCCACAAATTCAATTTTATCATCTTCGTCAACTTTTACTTCTTTCTTCAATGCAGTTTCAAATTCGTCGTAATAACCTACGTTACTAACCAATTTAGAAGATAAAGCACCTTGTGGTTTATAAGCTGTTAATTCGTTGGCAACTTTCTTTAAATCAGACACTTGTATATTTCTTGATTGAGCGATTTGTGCAAAAATATGGTCGTTTAAAGAATTCAAAAGTGAAGTATATTGTGCTTTGTTAGCATCACTCATATTTTCACGTAAATATGGCTCAACGGCTGATTTGTACTCGCCCACACGGAAAATAACGGGTTTAATATCTAATTTATCCAAAGCTCCTTTAAAGAAACTTACTTCTGCACTGATACCGTTAAAATCCATTCCACCCGATGGATTCAAGTAGATTTTATCCGCAACAGAGGTTACGTAATATCCTTTTTCAGAGAACATTTCTCCGTAACTATAAATGAATTTTCCTGATTTTTTGAATTCGATAAGAGCGTTACGAATTTCTTCTAAAGTTGAATAACCTGCTTGTGGATAATTAGCTTGAAGATAAATTCCTTTGATATGACTATCAGCAGCAGCACGTTTCAAACCATCTCTGAGTTGAACCAAGCCCATATCTTCTGCATTATCGGCAAAAGGTCCACCTAAACTTTTGAAGGGATTTTCATCGTCAGAAGCATTTTCTACGATTGGACGATTGAGGTCTAATTTTAAAACAGATTTATCTTTCAAAGAAGTAGCGTCACTCGAAGAGCCTACTGCTGCTCCAATGCCTGCAAGAATGATAAATCCGACAATAGTAAATAGGAATAATCCTACAATGGTTGCAAATACGTATTTCAGAAATTGTAACATATTATTTTTAAGTTTTGGTTGTACAAATTAAAGTGAATATCGCTATGATTTTACCCACTCATTACTCGTATCTATAACTCAAAAATAAATTATTCAGTTTTGAAAATTGTTTTTATGTGTTCAAAGGGATATTGAATGGATAGGAGGTTTTTATGGCTTAAACTTCTCGTAAACTTCTTTGTCAGTATTGACATCACGCCCCCAAAGCTCAATATAAATTACTGAAGGCATCATGCCACTTTCATCTACTTTTACGAAGACTTTTTCTAAAATTTGCATTTTTCCATTGATAGGAAATAAAGCAATTGGCTCACCTTTACTGTTTTGTTTTACAACAAATCTACGTTTACGATAAGCGAAAAAATACCCATCATAACTATTTGTTTCTCCTGCCATTGGTTTGGTATGTAAACCATAAGCCAATGAGCGTTGAATACCTGTTAGTTCTTGTTTTTTCCCACCTTCTGTATAACGAACCCAATAGGTATGGACAGGATTTTTTGGGTCTAATTTTTTGTCAGAACCTAAGTTTGCATCATAAAGAATGGTATTAATATTAGAACTACGCTGAATATAAAATAATTGATTGGGAGTTTTGGCAGGAATCGGGAATTGCTCAGCAGAACTGGGAGTGGTATTTCTGTTTTTTTGTGCTAAAGTATTGAATGACAATAAAATAGATAAAATAATGATAGTTTTGAAAAATCGCATTTTAATAGAGTCTTTTCTCCTTATGAGTTTTGTATTTTACAAAGTTACGGAACGTTAATTAGTTATTTTAAAATTCAGGCTATAATCATTTTAGAATCAACGTTTGTTTGTTGCTTAATATTTGAATTTTCATATAATCTTTCCTGTCTAAGAAAAGATGACTTACACAGGAAAGACTATACGAAGCTATAATTTGGGATGTTTTAAATGAAAATCGGTAGCGTCTTGATAGATTTTGGCTACTTGTAATAATTTCCCTTCGCCAAATAATTTACCCATAAAAGTGATACTTGTCGGACGACCTTCTGGGCGAAATCCATTTGGTAAAACCACACAAGGATGTCCTGTTAAATTTGTCATCGTCAAGTTTTTACTGGCAAATGCAGGTGACAAATAGACATCTATTTTTCCCAATTTTTTATGAAAATCTTGAATCAATAACGAACGGTGACGATTGGCTTGTATATATTCAACCGCAGGCACAAAACGGGCTGCTCTGAAAGCATTTGGCCAAGCGTTTTTAATTTGACGAACCATCAAGTCATCTTTTCCTGAGCGAGTTAAATCATCAAAGGCGGCTGCTCCTTCAACGGTTAAAAGAAAACTGATGTCATTAGAAGGTAAACTTGGTAATTCCATCGGGATTAATTCTGCTCCCAATTTTTTCATCATTACTAATGTCAAAGAATCCTGTTTTTTGTTTGGATATTTTCCTTCAAAATCATTCTTTAAATAACCAATTTTGATGCCTTTCAAGTCTTTTTTCGTACCGTCAAATTGAAAAGGAGCGTCCATTACGGTTAAATCTTTTCCGTCTTTTCCGTAAATATTATTGAAAACGATAGCACAATCTTCAACTGTTCTACAAATGGGACCTAATTTGTCCATCGACCAACTCAATGCCATTGCACCCGTGCGAGGAACACGCCCGAAAGTGGGACGCAAGCCTGTATCGCCACATTCAGACGAAGGCGAAACAATAGAACCCAACGTTTCAGAACCAATGGCAAAAGGTAAAAGTCCTGCCGAAACTGCCGATGCCGAACCCGCCGAAGAACCCGAAGAGCCACGTTTTAAATTCCAAGGGTTTTTGGTCATTCCGCCAAACCAAACATCGCCCCAAGCTAATTCTCCCAAAGTAAGTTTTGCACACAAAACTGCTCCTGCCTTTTCTAATCTTTCCACCACAACGGCATCATAATCAAGAACTTGACTTTTGTAAGGCACTGAACCCCAAGTAGTTTTGTAGCCTTTTTTTGCCAACAAATCTTTTGCTCCGTAAGGAATTCCGTGTAATAAACCACGATATTTTCCTGAGGCAATTTCTGCATCGGCTTTAGTGGCTTGAATGAGTGCTAAGTCTTCTGTTAGCGTTATGACACATTGTAGTTGTGTGTCATATTTTTTGAGTCTTTCCAAAAAGAACTTGGTTAACTCGACTGATGATATTTTTTTAGTGCGAATCAGCTCCGCCAATTGTCGGACACTGTAAAAAGCTAAGTCATTTTTGTCTTTTGGTAAAGAAACGCTCGTTAAAACCGAAGCTTTAAAATTTGAATTACCCTTTTCAAATTCAAAACCTACGGGAAGTGGATTGAAAAGTAGGGCAGGAGCAACTTCGTTTTTGAGTTCTACTTTGCGAATATCCTCAAAATTTTTGCGAGTATCCGTTAATTCTACAAGCATCGAATCCGCCTCGGCAGGCGTGAATTCTAAACCCATAATTTTTTCGGCATTTTTAATAATTTCTACGGTAAGGTTTTGATTTTCAATGCTTTTTGTAATGAATGCACCCATTGCCATACTGACCAAACAAAGAGTAGGAAGAAGTAAATGTTTTTTCATGTGTTTGTTGAGTTTTGATGTTTTTGTAATATTACACCATAATCGAAGGCATTGTTTAGTATCTTTGAAAAAAAATAATAAATCAAAATCCTCAATATTATGTACGAAATTTTTCAACTTATTCACAAGGCACTTTTCTTTATTGTGATGATATTAGGTTTGGCTGTTTTGGTGAAAGCCGCAATGGGTCTTAGTTCAAAATCAGCATTTACAGAAACTGACCGCAAATTGGGTCTTTTCTTCTTGATTTCGAACCATACACAATTATTGATTGGCTTGGTTTTATATTTATTTTTAAGCCCTTTTGGATTAAAAGCATTTACAGAACTTGGTTCGGGAGTCATGAAAATTGCGGAATATCGTAAAATTGCGGTTGAACATATTTTAACGAATATCATTGCCATCGCTTTAATTACAGTCGGTTATTCTACAAATAAGAGAGCCATTGATTCAGCGGTAAGACACAAAAATGCTTTGATTTTCTTCGGTTTAGGACTTGTACTTTTATTGAGTCGTATTCCTTGGGATAAATTATTCTAAACGGTGAATGGTGAACGGTAAAAGGTAAATGGATTTGACGGTAATTTTTCCGTGTCTCTGTTTTGAAAACTACCGTTCGCCGTGTACCGTTCAACCTTTTACCGAAAAGCCATGAGCGAAGTAAAAACCATACTCAAAGACTACAAACTCCGTCAAACAGATTGTCGGGAGGAAATCTTACAAGTATTCATGAGCAAGCCTCATGCACTCGCTCATGCGGATGTGGAAGGACAATTAACTGAACAGTTTGACCGAGTAACCGTTTATCGAACCCTAAAAACGTTTTTAGATAAAGGGATTATTCATAAAGTTTTAGATGATGAAGGTGGCGTGAAATATGCGATTTGTAAAGCAAATTGTCATACCGAAGACCATAAACATCATCATGACCACGTACATTTTAAATGTATAACTTGCGGGCTAACGACCTGTTTAGACCACGTAACCATTCCAAGTATTATCCTACCAGAAGGTTATCAGCGTGTTGAAACCAATCTTTTAGTACAGGGCGTTTGTAAGAGTTGTAACTAACAATAAATGTGAAATCAGATGGAAACGATACAAAAAAGTACCTCAATAAACGCTGATAATTTCATTAAAAAATGGAAAGAACGCAAAAAACAAAATGAACAAGAGAGTAAAGAATTTGCCCTAACACCAGAATTTCAAGAATTAAAAAATAGACTTCGGGAAAAAAATGCAAAAAGAGGAATTGTCATACCAAGGATATGAATTTGAATTTAGAGGAGGGAGAAGTAATAGCTATTTTTTTGAAACTGATAAAGAAATTTTTTACGAAGTAAGATTTACCCCAACAGATTATTTGTTTAACGAAGTATTGTTTAAATGAAAATACTTACGAGTTTTCAATTATCGTTGCAGACAACCCTACAAGTAAAAACCCAATATTTGACGCAAGAACCTCTTATACAATTGCTGGAATTTTTAGAGATTTTTATGAGCAAAGCGATGAATATTTAACGATTTATATTTGTGATTCTTCTGACGAAAGGCAACTTGTTCGACATAGAAAATTTAGACAATGGTTTTTGTATTTTACTAATGATGATTTCCTGAAAATGGATGCCATTATTGAAGATGAAAATCATCAATTGTTTCCTGTCTCAATTATCTTCAAGGAAAAAAATCCTTATAAGGTAGAAATTTCTACCGCTTTCTTAAAACTGATAGAAAGCTATAACAGAGGGAAATAGCTTTTATAAAATTCCTTCAAAATCAAATGATACAAATTATTCCAGCCATTGACCTTATTGATGGCAAATGTGTTCGTCTTACACAAGGCGATTATTCTCAAAAAACAATTTATAACGAAGACCCATTAGAGGTTGCGAAGTCTTTTGAAGATGCAGGTATCACTCGCCTACATTTAGTGGATTTGGACGGAGCGAAACAAAAGAAAATTGTTAATCATAAAGTGCTTGAAAGAATTGCTACTTATACCAAACTTCATATTGATTTTGGGGGCGGCGTACAATCAGATGAAATGATTGAAATTGCGTTTAATTCTGGAGCAAAACAAGTGACAGGTGGAAGTGTTGCCGTAAAAAATCCAACATTATTTGAAGGTTGGTTGAAAAGTTACGGAGGTGAAAAAATCATTTTAGGGGCAGATGCTCGTAATGAAAAAATTGCTATTTCGGGTTGGGAAGAAGCTACTACGACATCAATTTATGATTTCGTGGGTGAATATATAGAAAAAGGAGCAAAATATGCCATCTCAACGGACGTTGCCAAAGATGGTTTATTGCAAGGCCCAAGTTTTGATTTGTACCAAAATTTACAAGACCAATTTCCTGATTTACAAATTATTGCCAGTGGTGGCGTCGCTGTTTTTGATGATATTGTGAAGTTGAACGACATGAATGTTTTCGGGGTAATCGTCGGGAAAGCCATTTATGAAGGAAGAGTTACGTTGAAACAATTGGCAGAGTTCATGTAATACGGGATTTTTTCCCGTAAAAATCAATTTTGTACCCAAACACGGGAAGGATTCCCGTGCTACATAAATGCTTACAAAAAGAATAATTCCCTGCCTTGACATAAAAGATGGCAGAACAGTAAAAGGAACAAATTTTATTAATCTTCGTGATGCTGGCGACCCCGTAGAATTGGGAGCGATTTATGCAGAACAAGGAGCTGATGAGTTAGTGTTTTTGGACATCACCGCAACGGTAGATAACCGAAAAACATTGATTGACTTAGTCAGAAATGTAGCCCGAAACGTAAATATACCCTTTACCGTTGGCGGTGGTATTTCATCAATTGAAGACGTTTCAGCTTTATTAAATGCAGGTGCAGATAAAGTTTCTATTAATTCATCGGCAGTTAGAAGACCAGCATTAATTGATGAATTGGCTCTAAATTTTGGCTCGCAGTGTATCATTGTAGCCATTGATACTCGTTTTGTTGAAGACGAACACATTGTACATACACACGGCGGACGTAAGCCAACCGAATTACGGACTATTGCATGGGCAAAAGAAGTAGAAGATAGAGGAGCAGGAGAAATTCTTTTGACATCAATGGATACCGACGGTACAAAAGCAGGTTTTGCCAATGAGCTAACTTCTATTATTTCAGCTAATTCATCCATTCCAATTATCGCTTCGGGCGGTGCAGGAACGATGGAACACTTTTATGATGTTTTTACAGAAGGAAAAGCCGATGCAGGACTTGCTGCCAGTATTTTTCACTTCAAGGAAATAGATATTATTGATTTAAAGACTTATTTGAAGGAGAAAGGCGTTGCGATAAGATTATAATTTAAGGAAGTAATCACAAAACCTTTAAGGGTTTTAATTAATATGAACATAGATTTCAATAAACAAGGTGGGTTAATTCCTGCCATCATTCAAGATGCCAAAACAGACAAAGTGCTGATGCTTGGGTACATGAACCAAGAGGCTTTTGAAAAAACTCAGAAAGACGGAATCGTTACGTTTTTTAGTCGTTCAAAACAACGTCTTTGGACGAAAGGTGAAACGTCAAATAATTTTCTTCGTGTGGTAGAAATTACCAATGATTGCGATGAAGATACGCTTTTAATCAAAGTTAATCCTGATGGACCAACGTGCCATACAGGTGCGGATACTTGTTGGAATGAGAAAAATAATCCTGGACAAGCTGGATGGTTAAATCATTTGAAAGCCGTAATTCGTGATAGAAAGAATAACCCTTCGGAAAAATCATATACTGCGAGTCTTTTTGAGAAAGGAACTAATAAAATCGCCCAAAAAGTAGGAGAAGAAGCCGTTGAATTAGTAATTGAAGCAATGGATTCAAACGATGATTTATTCAAAGGAGAAGCCGCCGATTTATTGTTTCATTACTTAGTTTTACTCGAACAAAGAGGTATTGATTTTGATGAAATTATAGAGGAACTTCGTAAAAGACACAAATAAAACCTTCAAATAGTTATGGTAAATTTTATTATCAAGTATTTAATTATTGCCGCAGTAATAATGTTTGGTACGAAATACATTGTTGGCATTAAAATTGATAGCTTCCAAACTTCAATTTTGGTGGCTTTAGCCATGGGTTTCGCTAATACATTTGTCAAGCCAATTTTAAAATTTATCAGTTTCCCTATTACTATTCTTACGCTTGGACTTTTTTTGCTGGTAATTAACGTAATTGTCGTGTATGTGGTTGCTCATTTTGTTCAAGGCTTTACTGTTCAGGGCTTTATCCCTCCATTAATCTTTAGTTTTGGACTATCTTTTCTTTCAACTGTATTAGGATGGTTTTTAGATAAAGATTGATTTCTTGAAAAAGTTCAAGTAAAAACTTTAAATTCTCAATAAAAAGCGTGTTTAAAACGGTATAAACCTATTTTAAACACGCTTTTTATTTACACGAACACGGAATATTTCTATTTTTTATTTTCAATAAAGCCCTTTCTCCTGTTTTGAATTAAATAATAAATTTAGATGAAATGGCTTAACTCATTGTTTTTCAATAATATAGATAAAAAATATTTTTCGATAAATGTTTGCATATATGATTTCAAATTTTATATCTTTGTACACCAAACAAAAAGTTGGCATACTTTTTGAAAATCCTTACTTTGTGAAGTTATTCCTATTAAGCCATGATTTGGTATAAGAAAAATTTTCACGTTAAGATTGCTTGACCGTAACCGCCATGAAAGTCGAGAATCCAAGTTTGTTTAAAGTTATAATATTCAATCTTGTTTTCGTTCCAAGTAGTTACGTTTCTCAATGCTTAATTGTGGAAATTTTTAAACTTATAAGAGTCATGAAAAACTTTACCTTAATGATGCTACTTTTTGTAGTATTCTCTGGCAAATCACAAAAGAGTGTATTGGTGCCAACCACTTTTTCTGATAAAGATAAAGCATTAATTGCAAGTGTATTAGATGGGGATAGTGAATTGAGTCTTCTGGTAGATAAAGATAAAGCCAGAGCAAGTCGTTTTAAAAATATGACTGTTGATAGAGATTCAACGTATTATGATGTAGAATTGCCAGCGTCTTTTCCTGATGGACAAGATGGATTGAAAAAATTCATTAGCCAAAATATTGTACGTCCGAAAGGCTCAAAAGGAGAAACTGTTTTAGTTAGATTTATGGTTGAACGTTACGGAGAAATCAGTAAAGTTCATGTTTTAGCCAGTAGCTCTGACCCACAATTAAGTGCCGAAGCCATCAAAGTGGTGAAAAAAATGGGTTCTTGGAATCCTGCAAAAATTCAAGGAATTGAGGTAGCATCGTATTATGTGTTGCCAATCAAATTCTAAGTAGTCGAAAATCCTTACTTTAAATAAATATCAGTAGTCCTCATGTACATTGTACGTGAGGACTTTTTGCTTATTGATGCCTTTTATTTTGGCACGCCTCTTTGAAAGGTCACTTCGGTAGCCATGCCCATCGCAGAGAAACGCAAAACCATAGATTGGGCATCTGATTTTTCTTGTAATGTTTCACAATGCTTTCCTTTTTCCAAAAAATAAACATAATATTCTTGATTTCGGTCAGCTAATTGTTGTACATCTGGTCTGCCCAAATAGTCGTCAATATCGTTGGAACTAACGCCTTTAATTTCTTCTTTTAAAGACTTTAATTTGTCGATATTTTGGGTGCGTTCTCCCAAACAACCACCTTTGTCGGCTTTCCATTTTTCAAGGTCTAATCCCTCTAATTTAGGTTGTTTGGTACAGGCAGTTGCCAAGCATATTATTGGTAATATGTATTTTATTTTCATTAGCTTAATTTTGCTTTTTTAACATTCGCAAAGGTAAGTAAAGCAAAGTAAGCTTTATTGTTTGACCATCTATTTATAAGTAGAATTCGTTGTGAGATGGATTATTTTTTTAGTGTAATGGCAATAACACCGTTGGCACCACGAGCTCCATATAAACTACAACTTGCTGCATCTTTCATGACTGCTACCGACTTGATGTTATTTGCATTGCATAAATAGTAAACAGTAGAAAAGTTACTCATTGCTTGACCGTTGACTAAAAATAATGGTTCTATATTTGATACAAACGAATTAACGCCTCTAATTGTAACGCTTGCACTTGCTCCAGTTCCTGTAATATTTACACCAGCAACTTGTTGAAGATAGTAGTCCATTGTGGCATTTTGCATCGTATTATTTTCTTCTATAACTACGGTAGAACCTGTATTGTTTCTGGAGTTTTGACCTTCCCCATACATTGCTGTACTATTATTTGTATTAGAGCTTGAAGTAACGTTTTGTTTGCTACAACTCAACGTTAATAGTAGTATTGATAAAAAGATACCGTTTTTATATAAGAGTTTCATGATGCTATTTGGTTAAATTGTATAAAAATAATATAAGTAAAGATAAGATTTTTTATATATTTTAATCCAAATTTTACAATCTTTTTAGAGTTTGCTTAACCGTTCGCCTGCACGTTCTAAGGTTTCATCATCTTTGGCAAAGCAGAACCGTAAAATTTTATAGTCATTTTTCTGATTATAAAATACTGAAACAGGAATACTTGCTACACCAATTTCACGGGTTAATCTGATGGCTAAATCATAATCACCTTCATCTGTAATATTTTGATAATTAACACATTGGAAAAAACTGCCGTGTGCGGGCGTGTACGTAAAACGTGAAGATTTAATACATTCTAAAAACTTATCTCGTTTCTCCTGATAGAACTTTGGAATGGATAAATAATTATCGGGTTCTTGCAGAAAATCAGCCAAAGCGTATTGAATAGGCGTGACTGTGCTAAATGTTAGCCATTGATGGACTTTCCTAAATTCTTCGGTAAGAGCTTTTGGAGCGAGACAATACCCGATTTTCCAACCTGTTATATGAAAGGTTTTTCCGAATGAACCGCAGATAAAACTACGTTCCTGTAAAATAGGATTTCGAAGCAAAGACCAATGTTCTCTTTCGTCAAAAATAATGTGTTCGTAAACCTCATCGCCAATCAAAAAAATGTTGCTATCTTTCACAATATCAGATAATTGTGTTAAATCTTCTTCGTTCAAAACCGTTCCCGTTGGATTATGTGGCGTGTTTAAAATTATTAGTTTTGTCCGTTCCGTAATTTTAGATTTTACAATGTTCCAATCAATTTTATAGCCATTTTCGGGCGTGAGAGTCACATATACGGGTGTGCCTCCATTGAGCGTAATGGCAGGAGCATAAGAATCGTAACAAGGTTCGAGCAGAATAACTTCATCGCCCTGATGCACAACGGCTACAATAGCAGCGTAAAGAGCTTCCGTTGCTCCCGAAACGACGGTAATTTCCGTATCAGGATGATAATTTACTTGATAAGCATCACTAATTTTCTGAGCAATTACCTCACGCAAGGGCTGAATACCCGCCATCGGGGCGTATTGATTCATACCTTTTTTGAGATAATGCGTAACTAAATCGGTCAATTTTGGAGAACAATCAAAATTAGGAAAACCCTGAGATAGGTTTAATGCACCGCAATCTGCGGCTAATTTTGACATGACGGTAAAAATAGTGGTTCCTGTGTTGGGTTGTTTTGAGGTGATGTTCATTCGTAATTTTTATCTGTTAAAACCATTCAAGGCAGCCATGTTCAATAATGCCTTTCACCACAAAATTATCATCAAAAATGACCATATTTGCTTGATAGTCAGGTTTTATTTTTCCGAGATAATGGTCTGCTTTTAGCACTTGAGCAGGATAAGTAGATGCCATTCGTAGAGATTCTTCAAGGGAAATACCAACCTGTTCCACACAATTTTTAACACCCTGCATCATGCTCAAAGCTGAACCAGAAAGAACGCCTTTGATATCAGTATAATGTGTTCCTGCATGAATAAATTTATAATCACCCGAAACATCATTGGTTACGGCATCAGTGATGATGAATAGTCGTTTACCCATTACTTTTTTTGAAATCCTAAGGCTATTAAAATCCACATGAATTCCATCGGGAATAATACTTGACCAAACGTCAGAATCGTAAGTTGCTCCAACCAAACCTGCTTCACGACTTTGGAATTGTGACATAGCATTAAACAAATGTGTAACTCGTTTGATGCCTTTCCCAAAAGCACTCATTGCTTGATGATAGGTGGCAGAACTATGACCCGCCGCTACAATAATATTACTATTCAAAAGCATTTGTAATTGCTCATCTGTAAATTCTTCGGGAGCGATAGTCATATAAGTAGGCAAACCATTACAGGCTTCAATAATCGTTTTTAGCTCCTCATCGGTAGGTTTTCGGATAAATTCTGCTACGTGAGCTCCACGCTTTGGAAAACTAAAAAAAGGACCTTCAAGATGTAAGCCAATCAAGCCTTTTCCTCCATTTTTCAGATAATCTTTGGCTACTTGAATAGCTTCTAATATTTTATCTAAAGGGGTTGAAGAAAGAGTTATTTGAAAATAAGAAGTTCCTTGACGACGAATTTCAAGATAGGTTTTCCGAATTGTCTCTTCGCTTGTTTTTGAGTTGTACAAGCTTCCGCCACCCCCATAAATTTGGATGTCTATGAATGAAGGAGCTATGTTAAAGTGTTTTAAATCAATAACTTGTAAGTCTGGATAGATTTCTTCAATGTCTTCTTCTTCAATAAACTTACTAATTCTATCACCTTCTATTAATATGATTTTATCGTGAATAATCTCTTCTGAAGTGAATATTTTTCCATTTTTTAGTGCGTACATAAGATGATTTAATAAGGTTTTAAAGTAAATGTTTTTGTGTTCTGATTCTAACTCTAAGTTAAGGGTTTTGCCTAATAGTTTTCTGCTTTACTACATCAGAATAAAGTTTTGATGTAGTAAAGCAGGAATTATCCTTATCTTTGACGATTGAAATGAACGATTATTTTATTAATTACCATGAATATTTTTGAAAGACAACAAGGACACATGAGAGAAATTTTGAAGGCTGAAATAGAAAGAGGACAAGCTTTTTTGACAGAAAATAAAAAAAGACCAGAAGTTATCGAAACTGAAAGCGGTTTACAATATGAAGTTATTGTAGAAGGAACGGGGGCAAAACCAAGTGGGCCAAGAGCAAAAGTGCTTACACATTATCACGGAACGACTATCGACGGAGTTGTTTTTGATAGTAGTGTTTTGCGTAACGAACCAATAAGTTTTGGCTTAAATCAAGTAATTACGGGCTGGACAGAAGGTTTGCAATTAATGCCAACTGGTAGTAAATATAAATTGTATCTTCCTCATCATTTGGCTTATGGCGAGCGTGGTGCAGGTGCTGATATTCCTGGAGGAGCAACTTTGATTTTCGAAGTTGAATTATTGAAAACGAATTAATACAGGTGTTAGAATTAAACCCAATGTTGTTTAGTTAAGAGAATTTATGAAACTTCCCGAAAGTTCTAAAACTTTCGGGAAGTTAATCAAAGGCTTTAAAAATGAATAAAATCATTTTTAAAGCCTTTTTTATAGTCAATGTCTTAATTTCTACCTTTATATGCAGGCTTCTCTATGCTTGTACTTCCGTAAGCAGGACAATTGTTTTTTCTTGCACATGATGCCAATGAAAGCACTGCTAATAATCCAAAAATGATGGTCGATTTTTTCATGATTCAGTATTAGTATGGGTTGTGTAAGGATTAATTACACAACAAAATTACGAAAAACCTTTTTAATTATTGTTCTACAAGTAATTAATTTTCAATTGGTTAGTGCTAATACACTTTCTTCTCTCTTTGTTATTGTTCGACCAATGAGAATTTCTCAGCCAACTCCATATCTTCTTGACTAATTACTAATATTTTCTCTTCTTGCTCTTGCACTTTGTCGCCGTAGCCCAAAATCGTCATCATTCCTTCTCTGCCTTGTTCGTCGGCAAATAAGCGAGTTGTGATGGTTCCGTCTTCCAATCTGTCCACAATTACGTGTTTTGGAGCTGGAATCAAACAGTGTTGAATTCCACCGTAGCCACCCAAAGATTCTTGGTACGCTCCTGTATGGAAAAAACCCACAAATTGACGCTCTTGACCTTCTTCGTAAATTGGTAAATATAAATCTGAACTGTGTGCTTCGGTATTATAGAAATCCATCGAGTCGCAAGTCAAACCACCTAAATTTACTTTTTGGTATGGACTTCCCCAGTTATTGACAGGCAACATGATGTATTTTTGGTTCATTCCCCACGAATCTGGTAATTGCGTAATAAAAGAACCGTCAATCATGTACCAAAGCTCTTTATCGTTTTGTAATTTTTGGTCGATGATTTCATATAAAACGGCTCCACTTTCACCAACAGTATATGACCCAAATTCTGTAAACAAATTCGGAACTGGAACGTTATTTTTATTACAAATCCATGAAATAGATTCAACGATTTCATCAATCATCGACTGATAATCATAATTGAATTGTAGCGAAGTTTGAATTGGTAATCCACCACCTAAATCAATAGAATCAAGGTCTGGACAAACCTTTTTCATTTCGCAATATTTATAAATAAAACGGCTCAATTCTGACCAATAATAAGCACTATCTTTAATGCCTGTATTGATAAAGAAATGTAACATTTTTAATTTATAACGTTCGCTATTTTGGATTTTGTTTTTGTACAAATCCATGACATCAGAATATCTGAGTCCAAGACGTGATGTATAAAAAGCAAAGTCTGGTTCTTCATCCGTTGCAATACGAATTCCTAAATTTACCGTTTCAGCGGTTACCGATTTATCATAAAAATCAATCTCTTTTAGGTTATCTAAAATGGGAACGCAATTAAAGCCTTCGTTGATTAACTCGCTGATATACTGTGTATAAAGGGGTAATTTATATCCGTTGCAAAGAATATAAGTTGACTTAGAAATTTTATTTTTTGAATATAAATCTCTAATAATTGAAATATCAAAAGCTGATGATGTTTCGAGGTGAACATTGTGGCTCAAAACCTCTTCAACAATAAACTTGAAGTGAGATGATTTTGTACAATAACAATAAGTATAATTTCCTTTGTAATTGTACTTTTTGATGGCATTCTTGAAAAGTCTTTTTGAGTTTTCTATATGCTCACCAATTTTGGGAAGATACGTTATTTTGAGGGGCGTACCATACTGTTTGATAATGTCCATTAAAGGTACATTATTGAACAAAAGTTCATTATCTTGGTCAATATTGAATTCTAACGTTGGGAATTCAATCGTTTGGTCAATCAGGTCAATGTAGTTCTTCATCCTAAGCTAAAAAGCATAAATTGTTTGTTAGTATAGCTTACGGCATTTTGCGTTCAGCTACTGGATTTTAATGTTTTGTGATACAAATTGTTACTGAAATAGACAGTCGATTGCTGGTAACCGATTGCCAAGTATTCCCACAAAAAGCGTGCAAAAGTGCAATAAAAGTATGACCTTTGCAAGTAAATAAATTGTATTTATTTTATATTTAACGTTCTGATTGTAAAATTAGTTTATTGAGAGTGAAATGCAATTGACGAATGCGATTCTATACTCTACTTATCGCTATTCGCTTATCGCAAATTCGCTAATTTTTTTTATGCAAAAAATTCACTTCATTGCCATTGGCGGTGCTGCCATGCACAATTTAGCTATTGATTTACACAATAGAGGCTTTGTCATTACGGGTTCAGATGATGAAATTTATGAACCTTCACGAACATTATTGGCGGATAAAGGATTATTGCCCGCTGAAATGGGCTGGTTTCCCGAAAAAATCACGGCTGATTTGAGCTGTGTAATTTTAGGAATGCACGCTCGTGCGGACAATCCCGAATTGGCAAAGGCTCAAGAATTAGGCATAAAAATTTATTCTTATCCTGAATTTATTTATTCACAAAGTCTTCATAAACAAAGAGTTGTCATTGCGGGAAGTCATGGGAAAACAACCATAACTTCGATGATTTTACACGTTCTGAAATTCCATAATCGTCAGTTTGATTATATGGTTGGAGCAAGAATTGAAGGCTTTGACACGATGGCGAAACTCTCGGATGCACCCGTTATCGTGATTGAAGGAGATGAATATTTATCGTCGCCAATTGACCGTCAGCCTAAATTTTTGCATTATCATCCACACGTAATGTTGATGTCAGGCATTGCTTGGGATCATATCAATGTCTATCCAGATTTCAACGATTACGTTCATCAATTTGAACTTTTAGCCGATGAATTACCCAAAGCAGGAAGTTTTATTTATGATGAAACAGATGCTTTAGTAGCCAAAATTGGCTCGGTAGAACGTGAAGCAATAAAACGATTACCTTATCAGGCTCACGCAAGCAAAGTGCTTGATGGTAAAACATTCTTGATTTTACCGAATAAAAAAGAAATTGAAATAGAAGTTTTTGGAGAACATAATCTCAAAAATTTGAACGGTGCAAAGTTTGTTCTTTCTCAAATTGGCATTGAAGATGAAGAATTTTATGCAGCCATTCCATCATTTAAAGGTGCGGCAAAACGCTTGGAATTAGTTGGTCAAAATGAAGAAACCGTTATTTACAAAGACTTTGCTCATGCTCCTTCTAAGGTTGAAGCAACGACCAAAGCAGTAAAAGCCCAGTTTCCCAACCGTCAATTAGTGGCTTGTTTAGAATTGCATACCTTTAGTAGTTTGAATAAAGATTTCTTGGGAGAATATGCCAATAAACTCAATTCAGCGGATGTTCCAGTAGTGTATTTTAGTCCAAAAACCTTAGAACATAAAAAATTACCAGCCATCACGCCCGAAGACATTAAAGTACATTTCAACAATCCAAATCTTCATGTTTTCACGGATAATGAATCGCTGAAAACTTTCCTTCTATCACAGCGATGGCGTGGCTCGAATTTACTGATGATGTCGTCAGGGACTTTCAATGGGTTGGATTTTGGGAGTCTGGCAGGGGAGATTCTTCAATAAAATCTTTACAAAATAATTATATATTGAAGTGGAAATAACAGATTTAGAAGAATTAACTATGCATTATGGAGATTTTACGGATGCAAAAATTTATAGAATCGTATTTGAGCAGAATGAATATAGGACAGATGTAGTTTTACATCTTAGTACTCGCCTATTAACGTCAACGCAAGTTCAATATGATAGTATTATTTTAAAACTAATTGATGCAAAGGATATTAAATTTATTCAGCACTTTCAAGGCGAAAATTTTTACCCTTGGGCAGGAAATGTTTTAAAGTTTGAAGACAGGTATATTTTTGATTTTTCACCTTTCGATGAAAATTTAACATCTGTTGAAGAAATAAAGAAGTCAAACTTTTACATTATTTGTCAAAATTTTTTATTGGAAAGTAGTCCTAAGTGTTCGGTTTTATCGTAATTAATAATCTAAAATTGCTTTGAGTAAAACAGTAAAAAGTAAATTGACTGCAAAAAAAGAAAAATGTAGGTGAATTGGTTAATCAAAATACCCCTGATAGTAAATTCAAAGAATTATTACCACTTTTAGAACCTTTCTGCCGTCGTCTGTGTCTTCACAGACGACTTCATCGAAAATTTTAGTATAATGAAATTCAAAATCCTCCCATCCGATACCCTTTTACCTCATTTCTCTATACAAGAAGATGAGTTGGGAAAACGTATGGCTAATTTTCAAGGATTTCAGAATACTATTCAAGATTTTACTTTTTATACATCCAGTTCTGTGGTGTATTCTTCCAAAATTGAGGGCGTTGAAATTGAGTTAGATTCTTACTTAAAACATAAATTATTGGGTGTTAAATTTTTGGTGGATTATACCAAAAAAGCCGATGATTTATTTGAAGCCTATTCGTTTGCGAGAAGTAGAATTTTGAATGAAAAAAGCCTTTTAGAAGCTCATAAATTAATCACTAAAAACTTCCTAAGAGCCTCAGAAAGAGGACGATGGCGAGTTTCGCCTATGTTTGTAATGGGTGGAGAAAGAATATTGTACGTTGCCACCAATCCCGAACAAGTGAAGGGGGAACTTGTAAAATTTTTTGCCGATTTATCATTGCTTTTGAGAACAGAATTAAGCATTCGAGAGACGTTTTTTTATGCTTCGTTATTACATCTCATTTTCCTAAATATTCATCCGCTGAATGATGGAAATGGACGTACTGCAAGACTTTTAGAAAAATGGTTTTTAGCTTCAAAATTAGGCGATAAGGCTTGGCAAATCCCCTCAGAAAAATACTATTATCAAAACAAAAACGAATATTATCACAATCTACAACGCATTGGTTTTGAATACGATACAATGGATTATTTAAAAGCCTTACCTTTTGTAAATATGCTTGTAGCTTGTGTATAATACGAACTTTTAGTTCGTTCGTTAAAAATAAATTCCGATGCGGAAGCGTCGGGCAACAAAAAAATGAACCGTATTAAACAACTTTTCCAAGAAAAAACAAATAACATTCTTAACGTTTATTTTACCGCAGGTTTTCCTAAAATAGACGATACCACCGTGATTTTAAAGGCTCTTCAAGATGGCGGAGCAGATTTGGTAGAAATCGGAATGCCGTATTCTGACCCTGTGGCGGATGGTGAGACTATTCAGCAGTCAAACCAAGTGGCTTTGGACAATGGAATATCAGTAAAATTGCTTTTTGAGCAATTGGCAGGAATCCGTGAATCTGGTATTACCGTTCCTGTTTTATTGATGGGTTATGTAAACCCTGTGATACAATTTGGCGTTGAAAATTTCTGTCAAAAATGCCAAGAAGTTGGCGTGGACGGCTTGATTTTACCCGATATGCCAGCGAGTGTTTACGAAGAAGAATACAAAGCAATTTTTGATAAATATGGCATTTTAAATACCTTTTTGATTACGCCACAAACTGCCGACGAAAGAATTAGACACATTGATAACATCTCGGATGGTTTTATTTACATGGTGTCTTCGGCAAGTACAACGGGTGCCAAATCAGGTATTTCTACTGACCAAGAGGCGTATTTTGCTCGTGTAAATGCTATGAATTTGAAGAATCCTCGCTTAATTGGCTTTGGAATTTCAGATAACGAAACCTTTAAAAAAGCAGCTTCACAGGCAGCAGGAGCAATTATTGGTAGTGCTTTTATCAAATTGATTGGTCAGTCGGTAGATTTAGCAAGTGATATTAAGGCTTTTGTGAGTAGTGTGAAAAATAGCTAAATTTTGACCAATGGATTTTGGAAAACTTTCAAAATATGATGTAGAAAAAACAGATTTTACCTTGAAACCCGATAATGCTTTTAATGCCAAAGCATTGTCGGGAACAAGGGTTATAAATCCTGTCATCAAAGTAGGTTGCCCCGTTTGGTCGAATAAAGATTGGAACGGGAAAATATACTCTCACAATGCTAAAACGCCTGATTTTCTGAAATTATATTCACAACAATTTAACACAATTGAGCTGAATGTTACGCATTATCAAATTCCAAATGATGAAACAATTGAGCGTTGGAAATCTGAATCAAGTCCTAATTTTACTTTTTGTACAAAATTTCCCCAAGTAATTTCTCACGATAAATTATTGCAAAATGCCGATGGTTTGACGGATGAATTTTGTCGCCAAATCTTGAAATTAGACAATAAATTAGGAATGCCCTTTTTACAATTAGCTCCTTATTTTACGCCCAAACAGTTTCCTGTTTTTGAGAAATATTTGAGACAATTGCCTGAAAATCTGAAAATTGCGATTGAATTTAGAAATGAAGATTGGTTCAAAAATGAAATGATTTGGCAAGATGCTTTAACACTTTTGAATAGTTTGGGACACGCAACGGTAATTACTGACGTGGCTGGTAGGAGAGATGTTGCCCATCAAAGTTTATCCATACCAAAGGCGGTTATTCGTTGGGTTGGTAATGAACATCCTTCTGACTATCAACGGATTGATGAGTGGGTTCAAAGAATCAAATTATGGCTTGAAAATGGTTTAGAAGAACTGTGGCTTTTTGTCCATATTTGTGAAAATACCATTGCCCCAGAAATGGCTAATTACTGGATTCAACAGCTTAATTTGCATTGTGGATTGACGATTAAAGAGCCGAAGTTTTTGCCTAAAGTCGAGCAAATGAGTTTATTCTAAGTAAAATGTAAATTTAAAAGTACCAAATATTAGTCGCTGAACTTCCCGAAAGTTTGTCCAAGTCAAATGTGGTACATTATTTTTGCAATTACCCTTAAAAACAAAATAGCCAACTTCAAAAAGTTGGCTATTTTGTTTTTATCGTTGTTTCATCAATTTCGCTTCAATTGTCTGTTGTGTATGAGGAACGGCTCTGAGGCGTTCTTTCGGAATTAATTTTCCCGTATCAATACACACGCCATACGTTCCGTTTTTGATACGGATAAGGGCATTTTCTAATTGCGTAGCAAATTTCTGCAAACGTGCTGCTAATTGGCTCATGCTTTCTTTCTCTGAACTATCAGCTCCGTCTTCCATCAATTTTGAACTTCCACCTGTTACGTCAGTACCTGGGTCATTACGTTTATGAAGTGCTTCACGAATGTAGTTTAATTCAGCTCGAATATCGTCCAATTTTTTAGTGATTAATTCCTCAAACTCTTTAAGGTCTTCACTCGAGTATCTGGTTTTTTGTTCTACTAATGTCTCCATCTTAACTTTCGAATAGGGTTTATGGGTTCAAAAATAAGGATTCTGTCGACTTTGAAATCGTCTGTCCGTAAAAATTTTCATAAAGATAAAATCAAATTATTTTAAATATCAATATTTCAAGAATTAATTAAATTTTTTTAAAATTTTATGATTTCTTAATTCGTGTATTTTACCAATGATTATTTGGTGAAATCACCAATCTCCCATAAAGTTAAAAAGTAAAATACAAAAACACTTCAAATTTGTGCTTTTTGCCTGAAAATCAAGTATTTCTACTTAAAATAAAAACACTTGATTTATTCATTTCAAAGGTTGTAAGTTTGTGCAAATCATCAATAAACGCATCTAAAATGGCTTGTTTGTAACCTTTGGTCTATTAGTCGAAAAGTTTTAATAATAGATAACGACCGTCTTGAATTATGATAATTTATGGATTCCCATTTTCAAATTTCATGAATTATTTATTTAGGAGGTAACAAATAAGCGATTGCAGATGGTTTTCTTTAAACATGACATACATAGAACCTGCTCCAATTAAGGACAAAGAAAATCCATTGGAATCCATGATGCAACGCTTTGATAAGGCGGCTGAACTTTTGGGAATTTCCGATGAAATGTATTATATCTTGAAAGTACCAGCTCGTCAAGTGACCGTTGGACTTCCTATCACAATGGATAATGGCTCGATTCGAGTTTTTGAAGGGCATCGAGTTTTACATTCCAATATTTTAGGGCCGGGAAAAGGCGGTATTCGTTTTGACCCAGATGTTAATTTAGACGAAGTTCGGGCTTTAGCTGCATGGATGACGTGGAAATGTGCCGTTGTGGATATTCCTTATGGTGGTGCAAAAGGCGGAATTGCTTGTAACCCACGTGAGATGTCGGCAGGAGAAATGGAACGCCTTATGCGTGCTTATACCGTTTCGATGTTGGACGTTTTTGGTCCTGACAAAGATATTCCTGCACCCGATATGGGAACTGGGCCACGTGAAATGGCTTGGTTGATGGACGAATATTCAAAAGCGAAAGGAATGACGGTAAACGCAGTAGTAACGGGCAAGCCTTTGGTTTTGGGTGGTTCATTAGGGCGTACCGAAGCAACAGGGCGTGGTGTGATGACTTCGGCTTTGGCAGGAATGGATAAATTGAAAATTAATCCCTACAAATCAACGGCTGCCGTTCAGGGTTTCGGAAATGTAGGTTCGCACGCAGCGGTATTGTTGCACGAGCGTGGCGTGATGGTAAAAGCTATTTCGGATATTTCGGGAGCGTATTATAACGAAAATGGGATTGACATTGAAGGGGCAATAAAATATCGTGATTTGAACAAAGGAACGTTAGAAAATTTCCCAGGAGCTGAGAAAATCACCAATGAAGAATTACTTACGCTTGATGTGGACGTATTAGTTCCTGCGGCAAAAGAAGACGTAATTAATAATGAAAATGCTCCTTATATCAAAGCGAAAATGATTGTTGAAGGGGCAAATGGCCCTACTTCGGCATCAGCAGATGATATTATTAACAACAAAGGAATTTTGGTTGTACCTGATATT
Source organism: Arcicella sp. LKC2W (assembly GCF_034931005.1). Taxonomy (NCBI): domain Bacteria; kingdom Pseudomonadati; phylum Bacteroidota; class Cytophagia; order Cytophagales; family Flectobacillaceae; genus Arcicella; species Arcicella sp. LKC2W. Next base: position 108,035 of record NZ_JAYGIN010000012.1, on the reverse strand, counting down.
TTGGCAAATGCAGGAGGCGTAACGGTTTCGTATTTCGAGTGGGTACAAAATAGAATTGGGTATAAATGGACTTTAGACAGAGTAAACCGCCGTTCGGATAGAATTATGAAGGATGCTTTTGATAAGGTATTTTTGACTTCTCAACAATTTAATGTGCCAATGAGAATTGCAGCGTATATCGTAGCGATTAAAAAAGTTTCGGATACTTATAAATTTAGAGGGGGATATTAACAGTTGGTTATTGGGGATTGGTTACTGGTTATTAGTTTATCTCAAATTAGTAAAGTAATCAAATCCCCAATAACTAATAACCAGTAACCGATAACTGATAACTGTTAACTGATATGGCTATTTCTTTCAATAAATCAATATTTTGTTCAATCCCATTTCCTACCACAATGACATCAGCACCTGCGGAAAGAGCGTTTTTTGCTTTTTTTGCGGTATTAATTCCCCCACCCACGATTATTGGCGTATCAACTGATTGTCTGACTGCGGCAATCATTTCTGGAGAAACAGGGTTTATCGCTCCCGAACCTGCATCAAGATAAGTTAATTTTAACCCCAACATTTCACCTGCCATTGCGGTGCAAGCCGCAATCCCCGCTTTGTCGTGCGGAATGGGTGTTGTATTTGAAATATAAGAAACCGTTGTTGGTTTTCCGCTATCAATTAACATATAGCCTGTTGGGAGGATTTCTAAGCCACTTTTTCGTAAAAGAGGAGCGGAAATAACGTGTTGACCAATTAAAAATTCTGGATTTCTACCTGAGATGAGCGACAATAATAAAATAGCATCTGCTTGATTATCAATGTGTAAGCTATTTCCTGGAAATATAATAACAGGGATATTCGTTTGTTTTTTGATTTGGGTAATAACTTCTGAAATTACATAATTGGTAATCAGACTGCCACCCACAAAAATATAATCAGCACCGTATTCCGTGCAGAGATTCAATAGATTTGAAAAGTTATCAAGATTTACCTTGTCGGGGTCAATCAATACGGCAAAAGATTTTTGACCTTGAGCTTTTCGTTTGTAAAGGTTATTTAGTAGATTTTGGGTCATTATTTTCTTTTAAAATCGCCAACGCTTCCATGATTTTGTCTTTGGCAATAGCCATTACAAAGGCAATCATATAGCTTTTGATTGACGAAACTAACCACGATTCTTTATCTTTTTCTTTCTTAACAACTACTGGTAAATTCGGATTTTCAACCACAACTTGGGCTGTCTTTTTCTTTTTTGAATCGGAGGTAAACAAACTAAAAATCACATAAACTCCTGCCAATGCCGTACCCACAATGAGGGCGGTTGTGCCAATACGTGCGGCTTCAGATTTGAGGTCATTTACTTGACCATCAATCGTTTTTTTATATGCTTGTGCCTCTTTATGTAGTTGTATTTTACGTTCTGAGGTCTTTTTCGGACTTACTGTTGGAAACATAATTGTAATGGTTTGAATCTCTGTATAAGATAAAAACTATCCAAAAGTACAAAAATTGCCTTTTCGATGGAAAAAAAGTTTCGATTAACGCTTGTAAACAGGTTTTAACAATTAGTATTCTTCATCTTTCAGAATATCATCTTCCTGTTGTGCTGTTGGCAAAAAACGTTTTAAAATCAAAAATGCAATGCCTATAATGATAGCTAATAGGATAGTAACAATCAAAAAACCGAGATAGTTGCTTGCTAAAATATGGTTCAAAAATAAAGCCAATGTTAGCAAAACAAAAATGAAAAACATTGCTCCTGACAATACCAAAATAGCAATAATCGCTACTTTTTTGATGGTATCTTCAATTCTTTCTTGAACCTCAACCTTTGCAATTTCGATATTGGTTTGGACGTATTTGTACAGATTGTCAACCAATCCGTTTGGGTCTAATATTTTCATCTGATTAAATGTATAGTTATTTTCAAAGGTATCAGATTGAGACACATAGTCGGAACGTCTAAATTTCTTTAAACTTCAAAATTCTTTCAGATAGCCGTTTCATGGAATAAAATTAATTAAAAAAGCGTATCCCACAGCAAATATCCATTCAAACTAATGATAATGACGGCAATAATCCAAGAAGTAATCTTCAATAGATTTGAGTTTACAAATTCGCCCATTTTTAGTTTATCGCTCGTAAACATGACTAACGGCACAACCGCAAAACTCAGTTGAAGTGACAAAATAACCTGACTCAATACCAATAACTCTCCTGTGCCTTGTTCTCCATAAAGAACCGTAACAACAAGGGCAGGAATAACGGCTACTAAACGAGTAATCAAGCGTCTGAGCCAAGGTTTTAGACGAATATTCAAAAATCCTTCCATCACAATTTGTCCTGCCAATGTACCCGTTAGCGTAGAGTTTTGTCCCGATGCCAAAAGAGCAACGGCAAAGAAAATTCCTGCAAACTTTACGCCCAAAACGGGGTCAAGTAAATGATAAGCGTCATGAATATCAGCAACATTTTGATTTCCCGAATGATGAAATGTAGCTGCCGCCATAATTAAAATGGCTGCGTTGATAAAAAAGGCAAGCGATAAAGATAAAGTAGAATCAATCGTTGCGAAATATATTGCCGAACGTTTACCTTCTGAGTTTTTTTCAAAATTTCGAGTTTGTACAATACTTGAATGAAGATACAAATTATGAGGCATCACGGTTGCTCCCAAAATCCCGATAGCCACATAAAGCATCGCTGGATTGGTTATAATTTCGGGTTTCGGTAAAAGATTACCAAATATTTGAGAAACAGACGGTTGAGAAACAACGATTTCATAAGCAAAACAACAAAAAATCATGAAGATTAATGAACCAACAATGCTTTCCAAAGTTCGAAAACCCTTTCCTTGAAAATAGAGTAAAACCAAAACATCCAATACTGTAATGATTACGCCAACTGTTAGAGGAAGTCCAAACAATAGATTAAGAGCAATGGCAGAACCAATAACTTCGGCTAAGTCGCAGGCAGCAATGGCAATTTCGCAGAGAATCCAAAGAATGATTGCAGTTGGTTTTGAATACGCATTTTTACAAGCTTGAGCTAAATCTTGCCCTAATACAATGCCTAATTTTAAAGAAAGATGTTGAAGTAACATCGCAAAAAGATTAGAAATTAGAATAACCGAAATGAGTGTGTAGCCAAATTTTGCACCTCCAGCAATGTCAGTTGCCCAATTTCCAGGGTCCATATATCCAACCGCCACCATTAATCCAGGGCCAGTATAAGCCCATAATTTACGCCAGAATGAGCCATTTTTAGGTACATTTATCGACGCATAGACTTCTGGTAATGAATGATTTGTATCGTTATTTTCTATTTTCATTTTTCATCAATCAATTTGTATTACTGTAAGTTACGCAAAAGTATTTTCAAATATATTCAATTCAAAACATTTTTTTAGACTAATCTAAAATTTATTTATTATGTTGAAAAATAATATCTTTGTCATAGGTAGGTATTAGGTTGTAGGTATGAAGTATTGAGTAGTAATCTGTTTTCTACTTTATAGTTCATCATTCATACCTCATAATTCATACCTAAATCCTAAACACGAAGTCATGATTTCATTTACTGAAGAAAATTACTTAAAGATTATTTACAAACTGTCTGCTGAAACTGAAAGCGAAATCAGTACGAATGCAGTTGCTGAGCTAACACAAACGAAGGCAGCTTCTGTAACGGATATGTTACGAAAACTGTCAGAAAAACAGTTGGTTAGTTACCAAAAATATCAAGGAGTTCGACTAACTGAAAAGGGGGAAGAAGTGGCGTTGAAGGTTATCAGAAAGCACCGTCTTTGGGAAGTTTTTTTAGTAAATAAATTAGGTTTTAATTGGGATGAAGTTCATGAAATTGCGGAAGAGTTGGAACATATCAATTCGGAGGAATTGGTACAACGTTTGGATGATTTTTTAGATTGTCCACAGTTTGACCCACACGGAGACCCCATTCCTGATAAAGATGGGAAAATGCCAGAATTGGGCTATAAAAATCTATCGGGTATTGCTGTAAATCAGCCAGTGGTAATGATGGGAGTGGCACAACATTCAACGAGCTTTTTGCAATATTTAGCAAAAATTGGTATGAATTTGGGCGTGAATATTACCATTTTAGAAATTAATGATTTTGACAAATCAATGACCATAAATAATGGAGGAAACTCAAATTATTTTATTAGTAATGAAGTTGCCAAAAATATATTGGTCAAAAAGAAATAAGAAATTTGACATAACAAAAAAAAGACCTAATAAAGCCGCCACTTTATTAGGTCAAAAAATTTGCGTTGTTAAAACGCATGACAAAAATATGAAAAGTGAGACTTAAATCAAGGTCTTTTGAAGTAAAACTTATGTAAATAAAGGAAAAATTACATGAGTAAAGAATATAAACGATAAATATGTCGAAAAAAAAGGATGAAATTGTATAGAGAATGTTTTTCTCGCACCATAAATTATATTTTTATCTACTATATTGACAAATTTAAGTTAAACCCAAAGAATAAGTAGTTAATCTAAGTATTTTAGGTCGTTAACTTCATCTTTTAAGTTCACTCCGCTTATTTTCTTTGTTTTCATTTCAGTCAAAAGATACAATATTTTTTGTGAAGCGGCTTCTGAACTCATGCCTTCAGGACGAATGTTGGACACACAATTTCTGCTTTCGTCAGTTACTCCTACTCGTGGGTGAAGTGTGAGATAAGCCCCCATACTATTGGGAGAAGTTAGACCAGGACGTTCTCCGATAAACACAACGACAATCTTTGATTTTAGTAAAAATCCAATCTCATCTGCAACTGCTACTCGTCCTTGTTCTACAAGGCAGATAGGAGCAATAGTCCAATTTATTTTCTTGAGTTTTGCTATGATATTTCCTAAGACATTTGTGATGTTTTGATTAATTGCTTCAGCAGAAAGTCCATCAACAACGACAAAACAAATGTCTGATTCTTCTACGTTTATTTCCTGTAAAATCTTCCGAGAATCTTGGCTCAATGTTCGTCCCAAATCAGGTCTTTGTAAATATTCAGAACGATTCTCTACCCTGCTTTTAAGAGTAATAATTGGCGAGTCTAAAATTATTTTTAGTGATTCTTGTAATACTGGAATATCCAAAACTGAATAAACGGCATCACGAGCTTGGGCGTGGTCTGCCTGAAATTTTAAAAGTTCAGTCGTTGGAAAACTATGTCCTGCACGTCCACGAGCAATACGAGCGGGCGTATAATTTTGGAGAAATTGCCAATGGTCAATTTGCATGAAATTGGAGTTAAGTTTCGGAACTATAAACTATTTGTCGCAGACAAGATTAGACCACAGATTTAACAGATTAGACGGATTTACACTGGGACGCACAGTCAGATTATTCTTGATTTTATCAGACTGTGCGTCCCAGTGAAAATCTGTATTATCGGTGGTCTGATTTTATCTTCCGACAAACTCTTTACAGTTCCGTTAGGTTTTGGGGTGAGGAATGCAATCTATACGGTCATAAATATTGAAACGACTCCTTAATTTTAAAGAATTAAGAATGATATTCAAATATAGTGATTTTCGTGGAATCTTGCCTGAGTCATTATGGATAACAACGGATGAAAATGGTTGGCTTGAGTAGATTTTCTTTGTATATTTGACGAATTTCTTAACAATAAAAACACTGCAACTATGCTCGCTAAAACCTTCGGAAGTGCCGTTCACGGCGTTGATGCTACAATAATTACTGTGGAAGTTAGCGAAGGACAAGGACAACATTTCTACATTGTGGGACTGCCAGACGGAGCAGTCAAAGAGTCGGAACAGCGTGTGGAATCTGCCATTAAACAAGTCGGATATTTTTTCCCAAGAACAAAAGTCGTGGTTAATCTTGCCCCTGCGGATATTCGTAAGGAAGGCTCTGCTTATGATTTGCCCATTGCTTTGGGTATTGTTCACGCTTCCGTTCAAGCCAATTTGAAAGAATTGGAAAACTATGTAATTATGGGAGAATTAGCCCTTGATGGTTCACTTCGCCCAATTAAGGGAGTTTTGCCAATTGCCATCGAAGCTCGTAAAAGAGGATTTAAAGGTTTTATTTTACCAACTGAAAATGCAACGGAAGCATCAATTGTGAATAATTTAGACGTTATTGGCGTAAAAAATCTAAAGGATGCGATTGACTTTTTACGTGGTTCTCTGCAAATTGAACCTTTAATTACGGATACAAGAGATATTTTTGCCAGTTCCCAAAATGATTACGATGCCGACTTTTCGCACGTGCAAGGACAGGAAAATATCAAAAGAGCCTTAGAAATTGCAGCCGCAGGTGGACATAATGCTATTATGATTGGACCTCCAGGAGCAGGGAAAACGATGCTGGCAAAGCGTATTCCATCAATTTTACCACCACTTACACTGCATGAAGCTCTGGAAACTACCAAAATTCACTCAGTTGCTGGAAAATTGGGAACAAAAGCAACCTTAGTTTCTACTCGTCCGTATCGCTCGCCACACCATACTATTTCAGATGCTGCTTTGGTAGGAGGAGGGAGCAATCCTCAACCTGGAGAAATATCCTTGGCACACAATGGCGTTTTGTTTTTAGATGAATTGCCAGAATTTAAAAAATCGGCTTTGGAAGTGATGCGTCAGCCCTTGGAAGATAGAAAAGTGTCGATTTCAAGAGCAAGATGGGCGGTTGAGTTTCCATCAAGTTTTATGCTCATTGCCAGTATGAACCCTTGTCCGTGTGGATATTATAATCATCCTGACAAAGAATGTGTTTGTGGACCAGGAGTTGTTCAGAAGTATTTGAATAAAATATCAGGGCCACTATTAGATAGAATTGATTTACACGTGGAGGTAACGCCTGTAAAATTTGAACAATTATCGTCCAATAGAAAATCAGAATCATCGGAACAAATACGTGAAAGAGTTATTAAAGCACGTGAAATACAAACTCAAAGATTTATAGATTACCCAGAAATATATTCTAATGCCATGATGCCATCGCAAATGGTGAAAGAAGTTTGTGTCATAAACGATGTCGGTAATTTATTGCTTAAACGAGCCATGGAGCGTTTGCAATTATCGGCTCGTGCTTATGACCGTATTTTAAGGGTTGCTCGTACCATTTCAGACTTAGCTGGTACTGAAGATATTAGAACTGAACATATTGCTGAAGCTATTCAATATCGTAGTTTAGATAGAGAGAATTGGGCGGGATAGTTTTGTTGATTACTTGATGTGTAATAAACATCGAACATCAAGTAATCAACACCTAAATTAAAACATCTTATTCCAACCGAAACGAATGAGTAATAACATTCCGACAAAGCCAATGGCAATGTAATGAAACGGAACGTAAGTAATGGCGTAAATGCGTAGTCTATCTACAAACCACATAATGCCAATCATGGCAAAAACTAAGGTCACAAATCCCGATAATTTCCCGAAAGCAGGCACGTATTCAAAAGGAATATTTCGTTTAATAATGATAAGCGTTCCGACCATCGTGATGATTGGTAAAATCTGGGTAATCAGATTCATATCCCAAATACTTTGACGCTCAAAGAGAAATAAATACATATTCAAGGTAATTGCAAAAATGCCTGGAATACAAGCTAAATAAGCCAAAACGGCATAAAAATGACGGTTTGGACTTTGTTGTGGAAGCGTATTGGGATTTTGCCAAATGCTAATCAGAAATGTCAATAAGGGTACACACAAAAGAAACCACAAAAGTAAAGAAGGATTAGCGGAAATATTGGCAAAAATGTCTCGTAAAGTCATTGTGGGAAAAGTTTAATAATTTTGGTTAAATTGCTCATCTAAAAAGATTTTAGCATGAAAACTATTATTTGATAAAAACAAAAGTATGAAAATTGATATTAAAGATTTTGAATTTTTGGGCAATAAAAAATTCGACATAAAAAAATCTGATACTAAAATTAAGGATTTTTATCAATCGGAAGAAGATTATAATACACTGATGGCTGAACTCCGTGATGAAATGGATAAACACCAAAGCTTGATGTATGCCCACGACCGTTATTCAATGCTTTTGATTTTTCAGGCATCTGATGCAGCGGGTAAAGATGGAACAATTAAAGCAGTATTGTCAGGTGTGAATCCAGCAGGAGTAGAAGTACACAGCTTTAAACGTCCATCAGAGCAGGAATTAGCCCATGATTTTATGTGGAGAAATACCCTCAAAATGCCCGAAAGAGGCAAATTGAATGTCCATAATCGGTCTTATTACGAAGAAACTTTGGTGGTAAAGGTTCATCCCGAAAACTTGACAAATTATCAAAAAATTCCCGTTGAATTTACCAAAGACTTGGATAAAGTTTGGGAGCAACGTTATGAAGATATTTGTAATTATGAAAAATATTTATCTCGGAATGGAACAGTAATTTTGAAATTTTATTTGAATATCTCCAAAGAAGTACAAGCTGAACGTTTGATTGAACGCATAGAAGACCCAACCAAAAACTGGAAATTTGAGGAAGGAGACGTAAAAGAACGTGATTTTTGGAAGAAATATCAGAAGGCTTACGAAGAAATGGTCAATGAGACGGCTTCAAAAAATGCACCTTGGTACGTAATTCCTGCCGATGATAAAAAGAATATGAGATTGATTATCAGTACGATAATTCTGGAAAAAATGAAAGAATTAAAAATGGAATATCCAGAAAATACACCTGAGCGTCAAGTAATTTTGCAAGGATTAATCAACCGAATTAATGAACAGAATTTAGAGTAGTTGTTGATGAGATTATGAGTTAAAAGTTTATCAGTTAGGGGTTTAAGAGTTTATGAGTTGAGGGTTTTAAATTTGCTTTCGGCACATTATCAAATAAGGTCGTATCTTTGCAGTATAAATTTTAATAATCAACAGAAAGCCAATAGCTTAAAGCCGATAGCCAATAGCTATTTTAGAATACCATGCGACTGAATTTCAAAGACTTAATTATATTCGAAAACGACGATTATATCCTTATCAATAAACCTCCTCATGTAGCATCTTTAGACGAACGTCAAGCTGATAATTCCCTGAGTATCTTGCGAATGGCGAAAGAATATGCCGATGATGCACAGTTGGCTCACCGTTTGGATAAAGAGACTTCAGGTGTGTTGGCAATTGCTAAAAATCCAGCTTCGTATCGTCATCTTTCTATGCAATTTGAGCATCGTCAGGTAGCCAAAAGATACCATGCCGTAACCAATGGCACACACGATTTAGACATGATTTCGGTGTATTTGCCCATCGCTCAAAAACGTGATGGAACGCAAGTAGCCATTGACCGTCAGAAAGGAAAAGAAGCCGAGACAATTTTTAATACCCTAAAAGTTTACCGAAATCATACTTTGGTAGAATGTATGCCTATTACGGGACGGATGCACCAAATACGGATTCACTTAGTTTGTTTGAAAGCTCCAATTGTTTGTGACCCCACGTATGGCGGAGAAATGATTTATTTGTCGGATTTAAAACGAAAGTTTAATCTCAAAAAAGAAACAGAAGAACAGCCTTTGATGAAAAGAGTGGCATTACACGCTCGTTCGTTGACCTTTAAGTTAATGAATGATGAAATTGTCACGATAGAAGCACCTTATCCAAAAGATTTTGACGTTTTGGTAAAGCAGTTAGATAAGTTTTCGTAATTTTGTAAGAGTAGCTGGCTTCGTAGTTCAATGGATAGAATGTGGGTTTCCGGTACCTAAGATGAAGGTTCGATTCCTTTCGAGGCTACAATGTAAATCCTAATTGTCTAATTATTAGATGATTAGGATTTTTTATTTTTAAATCATTTTCAATTCAAAAATGTACAATCTAAAACAGGCATTATTGCAACTCGAAAACCCAGAAAGAGCTACTCAAATGGCTCGGTATTTCAAAACGGGAAAAGGGGAATATGCCGAAGGGGATGTATTTCTCGGTTTGTCTAATCCGCAAGTGCAGGCTTTGGTAAAGGAATATTGGAAGAACATGGCTTTTGCTGATATTCAAGAGCTTCTTGATGATAAAATCCATGAATTGCGTTTTGCTGGCTTGTTGGTTTTAGTCTCAAAGTTTCAAAAATCTACTGAAATTGAGCGTCAAGAAATCGTCTATTTTTATCTCAAAAACGTAAAACAAATCAATAATTGGGATTTGGTGGATTGTTCTTGCTATAAAATTTTGGGTAAATTCTTGGTGGATAAAGACCGCCAGATTTTGTATGATTTAGCCGAAAGCGGACATCTTTGGTCGGAGAGAATAGCGGTAGTTTCTACGCTCGAATTGATTCGGAATGGACAGTTTTCGGATATTTTTCAATTATCTGAAAGATTTCTCTCTCACTCTCATGACTTGATGCACAAAGCCTGTGGTTGGATGCTGAGGGAAGTTGGCAAACGAGATGAATTGGCATTGGAAGAATTTTTGGATGAACACATCCATCAAATGCCCCGAACGATGTTGCGTTATGCCATTGAACGGATGGAAGAAGGGAAGAGATTGGGATATTTGAAACAGTAAACAATTAACAGTGAACAGTTATCAACAAACTGAGAAGTTTGAGAACTTGAATAGAAACTGTTTACTGTTAATTGATAACTGTTTACTGAAAATTATCCAATTGCCATTTTTACTAAATCAGCCGTGTTTTTGGCTTGGGTTTTCTTCATCATATTGGCACGGTGATTATCAACCGTTCTGATACTTAGAAACAGTTTATCTGCAATTTCACGACTATTATAACCTTGTACAATCATACCCAGAATTTGTTTTTCTTTAGGTGTGATTTTTTGGAAAATAGGACGATTTTTATCGTCTTGTACCTCAATGGTTGTTTTGGCTAATAGTTCATCTATAATTACTTCTGAAATTTCGGGGGGGAAATATTTTCTACCTTCCGACACAACCTTAATCGCTCGCATTAATTCTTCTTTGCCTGTGTCTTTTAATAAATAACCACTTGCTCCATTCTCAACTGAATTGACAATATATTCTCGATTATTGTGCATTGAAAATATTAGAATTTTTACTGAAGGATAATCTGTTGAAATAATTTTTGCTGCCTCAATACCATTCATTTTAGGCATCGTTAAGTCTAAAATAACGACATTTGGCAATAATATTCCAATTTTTTCAACGGCATCCAAACCGTCAGAGGCTTCTCCAATTACCTTTACATCCTCTTCATCCTCCAAAAGCATTTTCATGCCTTTTCTTACAACATCGTGGTCGTCCGCTAATAATACAGTGATTGGGTTCATAAGTTTATTTTTGTTTTAGTTTGCAATTTGTTTACAGTCAGTATTTTATATCAACTTTTCGTATTTTGTCCATCCAAAGGGATGCTTACATTGATAGTTGTACCTTTGCCAATTTTTGATTGGATTTTGAATGAACCATGCAGTAATTCAGCTCGTGCTTGCATATTTTTTAATCCACTTCCACCAACTGTTTTTCTTTTTTTAGGGAGCTCAAATCCTTCTCCATTATCTATAATAGCTAATTTTACAAAGTTTTCGTTATTGGTTATTTGAACGTTGATTAAGGTCGCTTTTGAATATTTCACGGCATTATGAATTGCTTCTTGTGTAATTCGGTATAAACAAGTTTCAACTCCTTCCGACAAACGAGGAAGTTTAATTGATTGAAAGTCAATTTTAATTTCAGACATTTTAGAAACCTGTTCGCTCAAAATTCTTATTGCTGGCACAACTCCAAAATCACTTAAAACGGATGGGGCAAGATTGAACGAAACTGTTCGAGTGGTTTCAATTGTTTCTTGAATTAACTTTTGTAATTCTTCAAAAGATTTTGCCTGTTTTACATTGGCAAAATTAAAACTTTTTACTTTCTCACTATGTAAGCGTAAACCCGTTAACATTTGCCCGATTCCGTCGTGGAGGTCAGCCGCTAAACGTCTTCTTTCGCTTTCTTGTCCTTCAATCAAAGACGCTGCTCGTACTTTTTCTTCGGCTAATTGAAGTTTATATTTTTCCTCTGTGGCTTGTACTAATGCTTCACGAGTTTTGATGAGCGTTTCGTTAGTTTGGCGAAGATTACTTTCTGAATCCGTCAGTTTTTTGATGACTAATCGAATATTATTTGCCATCGGGCGGAAAATAAATGCTCCTTCTAAAACTAAAATACTGAATAACAAAATGAATAAAAAAAGCTCAACTTTCTTGGTTGTATCTACCCGATTTCTGGATTCTAAATCATACTGAAATACAATTTTATTCATAATTTGCAAAAATGCTCTTTCATTTACAAGTATCTGATTAAGAGAATGTTGTAAGACTTCCTGTTGATTATTTACAGGCTTCTGAATTGCTTTATTTATATTTTTTGCATTTACTAAAATTACCCTAAAAATAGGGTCGATTTCCCGAAACATACTGTCGGTCTTTTCGCTATTTCTTACGGTATAACTTTTGCCGTCGGTTTTGAGGTTTTTGTTTTTTAATCCTTCGTGACTTTCTTCCCAAAGTGATATTATATCTTTAATGTCATTTGAATAATACTCAGCATCAGCTTGAAAAACCTGTGGACGGCACAACAATATTGCCGTTTTTGATAATCTTTGGCTCAACATTCTTTGTCGTCCAGCAATATTGACCACGTGCGAATCATCAAGCAAAGAATTCAAAAATACTTGAATTAGTATTTGCCCTATTAACGACAATAACGCTACCGCTAAAAGTGCGATAACGTATAGTCGTGTTAATCTTTGAAATATTTGAGTATCAAGTGGGTTTGAGCCTTGATATGTGAGTTTATTATATATTTTTTTTATCATAGGACGGCTATGTAAAAAGTATCATGTACTAAATTCTAAGTATTTGGAGAAATACAAACCATTCTGGGACATCTATACTTGATACTTAGGACTTTTACACTACTCCTTATTATTCCATTCCAATAAAAATTTGTCCGTTTTCTACTTTTACAGGATAAGTTTTAATTACGTAATCATCACCACTTAAGCATTCGCCTGATTTTAAAGAGAATGTTTTTTTGTGGAATGGACAAGCAACTTTTGGTTCTGCTTCAGCACCCGTTGAACCAATCATTCCTCTTGATAGAGCCATTTGCTGACGGTGTGGACAAAGGTTTTGAGTTGCATACCATTCGCCACGTCTGGCAAAGTTATAAATCGCTACTTGTTCGCCTTCAATTAAAGCACAAGCACCACCATCAGCAGGAATATCTTCTGTATTGCACGCTAAGTGCCACGTTATTGTTTGTTCTAAAACCATTGATTTATTTTATTTGTGATTTAGTGATTTAGTGAATGATGATTGATGAAAAAACACTCAATCATCATTCACTAAATCACAAATAAAAAACTATTTCCATTCTGCGGCTTTTACCATTTCACGCATTGGTTCAAATTTAGCATTGGGGTCTTTTACTTTCGGAGCGTTTACGAAGTGTGTAAAACGCTTACGTAATTCTGGATTATCAACAACTTCTTTCCACTCGCATTTGTAAGCCTCTACCAAAAGATTCATTTCTGAGTCCCAAGTTTCGCCCATGCCCAAAACATCGTCAATCACTACTGATTTCAAATAATTGATACCGCCTTCCATTTTGTCTAACCACGGAGCAGTACGAGTTAATGGCTCGGCAGTTTTGATATAAAACATCAAGAAACGGTCAATGTATTTTAAACAAGTTTCTGAATCAATATCGGTTGCTAATAATTCTGCGTGACGTGGTTTTACACCACCGTTTCCGCAAACGTATAAGTTCCAACCTTTTTCAGTAGCAATAATTCCGAAGTCTTTTGATTGAGCCTCTGCACATTCACGAGTACAGCCCGAAACCGCTGATTTTAATTTATGTGGTGAACGTAAACCTCTGTAACGCTCTTCAACTTCAATGGCAAAACTTACGGCATCTTGTACTCCAAAACGGCACCACGTTGAACCAACGCATGATTTTACCGTTCTCAATGATTTTCCGTAAGCATGACCCGACTCGAAACCTGCGTTCACTAATTCTTCCCAAATCTCAGGTAAATCACTCACATGAGCTCCAAATAAATCTATTCTTTGTCCACCCGTAATTTTGGTATAGAGATTATATTTTAAAGCGACTTGTCCGATAACAATCAATTTCTCAGGTGTAATTTCTCCGCCTGGAATTCTTGGAACAACCGAATAAGTACCATTTTTCTGAATATTTGCTAAGAAACGGTCGTTAGAATCTTGGACGGTAGCGTTGCCTTTTTCCAAAATCATTTCGTTCCATAAACTTGCAATAATTGAGGCTACTGCTGGTTTACAAACTTCGCAACCATCGCCTTTCCCTAAATTATCTAAAACGTCATTATAGGTTTTATAACCTTTAATTTTCACTAAATCGAATAATTCTTGGCGAGTATAATCAAAGTGTTCGCAGAGAATATTTCTTACAAAAACACCTTGCGACTTCATCGTTTCATTGATTAAGTCCTTCACCATTGGTACGCAACCACCGCAACCCGTTCCTGCTTTTGTGCATTTCTTGATGCCGTCGAGCGTAGTAACTTGATTTTCTACAATTTCATGACAAATTGCTCCTTTCGTAACGGCTTCACAAGAACAAATCAGAGCTTCGTCTGGCAATGCCATCACACCCGATGCTCCGCCTTCTGAACCACCTCTTGAACCCAGCATCAAATCTTCAGGGTCGGCAGGAAGAATAGTTTTGTTTTTGGTGTTTTGCAAAAGCATATTATATTGTTCTGCATCACCTACCAAAACGCCACCTAATAAATATTTGCCATCATTTGAAATATTGATTCTTTTATAGATTCCTTTTGCCGAATTTTCAAATACAATTGTTTGAGCATTTGGTTCTTGAATGAAGGCATCTCCAAAACTTGCTACGTCAACACCAATTAATTTTAATTTGGTTGACATATCAAAAGGCATAAATTCTTTTTCGCCACCCACAATTTTAGTAGCAACTACTTCAGCCATTTCATAACCTGGAGCAACTAAGCCATAAATCATGTGGTGAGCCAAAGCACATTCGCCAATGGCAAAAATATTTGGGTCAGACGTTTGTAAAGCATTATCAACCACAATTCCCCCACGAATACCCACTTCCAAACCTGCCACTCTTGCCACTTCGTCACGTGGTTTAATACCCGCAGAAATCACAAGCATATCAACATCTAAACGTGAACCGTCTGCAAATTGCATCGCTTCAATTACGCCTTCTCCTACAATTTCTTGGGTATTTTTATTCAAATGAATTTGTAAACCAAGCGTTTCCAATTTTGCTTGTAAAACTCTTGAGCCTGCCTCATCAATTTGTCTTGGCATCAATCTCGATGCAAATTCTATCACATGAACTTCTTTTAAGCCTAAATCTAAAAGAGCCTTTGCTGCTTCCAAGCCTAAAAGACCGCCACCGATAACAGCACCTTTTGTTGCTTTTTTGGCGTGGTTTTGCATCAAGTCCAAATCTTCGATGGTTCTGTAAACGAAAACGCCATCTTTTTCAACGCCTGGAATTGGCGGTACAAATGCACCCGAACCCGTAGCCATTACTAAATAATCGTAACCTTCTACAATACCATGATGTGAACGAACTGTTTTGGCATCACGGTCAATATCCACAATTGGGTCAGATAATATTAAGTTGATGCCATTTTCTGCATACCACGAAGCAGGTGCCATTGTCAAATCTTCAACGGTTTTTCCAGCGAAGTATTCTGATAAATGAACACGGTCGTAAGCAGGTCGAATTTCTTCACCGAAAACAATGATTTCAAATTCTTTAGCTATGTCTTTGGTTATAAGTTTTTCACAAAATTTATAACCAACCATTCCATTTCCAACGACAATAATTTTCTTTTTCATATTAAGATTTTGTCAAAATGATTAATAATAAGAAGGTATTAAGTATTTTTTTGAAGCGACCTAAATAAGTAATATTTTAATATTGAGTATAAATACTTATTAAATATTTCCCTGTCTTAATTACTCATGCTTCCTTAGTTATTTAGGTTACGTATATCTTCAAATTGAGTGTTTATAACTATTTCAAGATAAAATTTAACAATTCAATAATTGTATTTATTTTATAACCTATTTCAAATAAATTTCCTTTAAATGCTTGATTTATGGTTCAAATTTAAACCTAAAAATTGGTATTTTACAATTATTTTGAAAAAATTAATTAAAAAATGAACTTAAATTTTGGATTTTAACATTTTTATGCAACTTTTGTATCGAAATCAACACTAAGTATTTACAATCAGTTGAAAATAGAGTAAAAAAACTCAAGAATATGAATATTCCAAGATTAACTTTAATTGGTGCTGGCCCTGGAGATATTGAGCTAATCACACTAAAAGGAATAAGAGCTATCAAGTCGGCTGATGTGATTTTATACGATGCTCTTGCCAATGAGGAATTATTAGAATACGCTCGTCCTGATGCTTTAAGAATTTATGTAGGCAAACGTTTAGGCAAATATGTTTACACTCAGGATGAAATTAATTATAAAATTGTAACGCTTGCTTTGGAATACGGACACGTGGTGAGATTGAAAGGTGGTGACCCATTTGTGTTTGGTAGAGGCTTTGAAGAAATAGAATATGCCAAAGCTTTTAATGTAGAATGTGAAGTTGTTTCGGGAGTAACCTCTGCCATTTCAGCACCTGCTTCGGTGGGAATACCAGTAACAAGTAGAGGTTTTTCAGAAAGCTTTTGGGTGATTACGGGAACGACCAAAAAAGGAGAATTGTCAAGAGATATTGCATTAGCCGCTCAGTCAAGTGCTACAATCGTAATTCTGATGGGAATGAGTAAGCTAAGTGAAATTTGCGAAATATTTGCTCAAAATGGAAAGTCAGAAACACCAATGGCAATTATTCAAAACGGAACTCGTAAAAATGTAAAGTCAGTAGTTGGAACGGTTTCTACAATTATTGAAAAATCAGTTTCTGAAAAAATATCAAATCCAGCCGTTATCGTAATCGGTGAGGTGGTTAGTTTAAGTGAACAATTCAATGAACAATTAATAATTAATAATTATCAATCGAGAAAGTAAGCAACAGAATTTCAATCTTGTTTACAACCTATTAATTATTAGCTGAAAATATTTCCCTTCAACAAAAGGTTGAAAAATGTCTCTCGTGGGGGCGAGAAGATGTTAAATTTTAGAGTCTCTGAAAACAGATACTCATTTCAAAAGCAATTATGAATACTTTAAACAAACCTTTAGACAAGCTTAAAATATTTTCATTAGAAGGTGTTCAAATGAAAACTTTTCATGTTACTTGGCTAACTTTTTTCTTCTGTTTTTTTGCATGGTTCGGAATGGCTCCTTTAATGAAAATTGCAAAAGACCAATTGCACCTTACTAAAGACCAAGTTGGCAATATTCAAATTGCTTCAGTTTCGGCAACTATTTTAGCTCGTTTATTAATTGGTCGTTTAGTTGATAAATTTGGACCAAGAATTATTTATACATGGTTATTAATTGTATGTTCTGTTCCAGTAATGTTTATTGGTTTAAGTAATAGCTATGAAAGCTTTTTGATGTTTCGTTTAGCCATTGGCGTTATTGGTGCATCATTCGTAATTACGCAATTCCACACTTCAGTAATGTTTGCACCAGTCATCAAAGGTACTGCCAATGCAGTAGCAGGAGGTTTTGGTAATGCAGGAGGTGGAGCAGCCAACTTCTTTATGCCAATGATTGCTTCGGGTTTTGTAGCATTAGGATATTGTACAAAAGAAGACAGTTGGAGATATGCTATGATTTTTCCAGGTGTAATGTTATTAGTTTGTGCTGTTTTATATTTTAAATATACAAAAGACACACCAGCAGGAAACTTTTCTGAAATCGAGGTAGAAGAAAAAACCAACGAAAATACATTCATGGTTGCCTTGAAAGATGTAAGAACATGGATTTTGACTATCTCTTATGCTGCTTGTTTTGGTGTAGAAATTACGGTTGACAACTTTGCTCCAATATTCTTTACAGATACTTTCGGGGCGAGTTTAGCAGTAGCAGGTATGGCAGCAGGTATTTTTGGATGGATTAACCTTTTTGCTCGTCCATTAGGAGGTTATGTTGCGGATATAGTTGGTAAAAAATACGGTTTCAATGGTAAGTCGATGTTATTGTCAGTCTTATTAATTGTAGAAGGAGTTGTAATCATTTGGTTTGCACACGCTGGTAATTTGACAATGGCACTTGTAATGATGTTTATATTTGGACTTAGCTTGAAAATGGCAAATGGTGCTACGTATAGCTTAGTTCCGTTTGTGAATCCAAAAGCAGTAGGTAGTGTAGCAGGTATTGTAGGAGCAGGAGGAAATATTGGAGCAATGTTAATCGCTTTTATGTTTAAAGCAAAATCTTTGAAGTTCTCAAAAGATGTTGTTGAAGACGGCGTGACTAAAACTAAAGATTTGATTGACTATACTGACGCATTCTATACATTAGGTATTGGGATATTAATTGTCGGAATTATTGTATTAGTTTTCAGAACTATCACTGCTAAAAATGATGAGACAAAAGCAGGTAAATCTGAATTGGAAGAAGAAAAATTAGTAGCTTAATTTTTATAAAAAAGCCCAAACAAGATGGGGGTCTTGTTTAGGCACAAATTGCTTAACTCTGTTAAAATTTCACAATCAATCACAAATGTATGAAAAAATTTCACATTTCTAAATTAGCCCTATTCTTATTTTTGAGTATTTGTACTCAATTCACAACGAAGGCTCAGTTTACATTGCAAGGGCAATTGAGAACTCGGACTGAGGTACGTAACGGACTTGGTAATTTAGTACCAAACGATTCAAAATCAGCCGCATTTACGTCACAAAGAACAAGATTAAACTTTGGTTACAAGTGGGATAGAGTTCTTTTTGGAGCTGCTGTTCAGGATGTTAGAGTTTGGGGACAAGACGCTTCGTCTATCTCAAATGCCGATGGTGCAAAGTTAATGTTGCACGAAGGTTGGGCAGAAGTTACGCTTGCTAATAAAGCCGATACAACGGTAAAATTTAAAGCGGTTGACTTATTAACGGTTAAAATTGGTCGTCAGGAATTGATTTATGATGACGTTCGTTTAATCGGAAATTTAGACTGGTTACAACAAGGTCGTCGTCATGATATGGTTCTTTTGAAAGCGGTACATAAAGGATGGCAAGTAGATGCAGGTTATGCTTTCGGTCAAAACTCTGATGGTTTCGGCGTTGTTGGAACAGGATATGTACCTGCCAATGTAAATGCTTTCACTCGTACATCAACTGGGGTTTTAGTACCAACACCAGCAGGAATTATTCCATTGACAGTAGGTGGAGGAATTGGAGCAAATAGCGTAAAAACAGGTGGTGCATTGGCATGGATTAACCCTCCATCTACCAACGGAGCATCTCAAGATTATAAATCTTTCAAGAGCGTATATATTAGCCGTAAGTTTAATCAAACTAAATTTTCGGGACTTTTCTTCCAAGATGATTTTGGTGCTTATCGTTTAGACTCAGTGGGAAGTGCTGCTACGGGCTATGTTTACGGTAGAAGATTTTTACCTTCAAGTACAGCCGATGCTTTCGATTATTCACAATCAAGAAGTCGTACAACTTATGGTTTAATGGTTAATCACACTTTAGGAAATGCTTCTGGATTTGGTAAGGTTGCTTTACAGGGTGCATATTACGGACAAACTGGTAAAGACCGTGAAGGTAATGATATGGATGCTTTTCACTATACATTGTCTGCCACATACCAAAAAAGCAAATGGGCATTTACTTTAGGATATGATGTTCTTTCAGGAAATGACGGTTCAAGTGCTATGAATAATTACAAAGCTTCAACAGGGAAAAATAATCGTTTTGACCCATTGTATGGAACACCACACCGCCACTGGGGATATATGGACTACTTCTATGTAGGTACGAACTCACCAGCAGGAGGTTTGAATAATGGTTATTTGAAAGCAAAATACACAAGCAATGCCTTAACATTTGGTGTTGATTATCACTCATTCGCTTTGAATAAAGCAACAACAAAAGGTGACGGAACGCTTGTTGGAACAGATTTAGGAAATGAAATTGATTTCTTATTGAATTATAACATGAATAAGTTTACAAATATCGAATTAGGATATTCTGTAATGATGGCAACCGACAATATGACTTTTGCCAAAGGACAAGCAACTACGGATGCCGCAGCTAAGAATTTTGATAAAACAGGAACTTGGTTGTATTTGATGATTAACATTCGTCCAGATTTCTTTTACGCAAAACCTGTGGCGATTAAGTAATTACAGTAAACAATTAACAGTAAGCAGTTATCATTAAATTTAGAACAGTCTATTTTGGGCTGATAACTGTTTACTGATAACTGCAACAAGTTTCCAATTTTCGATGGGGGTCGAGTTTTGGGGATATTTATTAACTTTTTAAACAAAATGTTTATGCAAACTCTGTTAAAAAAATCAGTGTCTCTTTTGTGCCTTATGGTACTATTCACGGCAGTTTCGGCTTTCAAAATTAATCCGCCTGCCAAAAAAATTAAGTTAGGATTTATTCCTCTTACAGATTGTGCTCCATTAGTAGCAGCCAAAGAATTAGGTCTTTTTGCTAAATATGGTGTTGACGTAGAACTTTCAAAAGAAGCCTCATGGGCTAATATTAGAGATAAAGTATTGAATGGAGAATTGGACGGTGCTCACTGTTTATTCTCAATGCCACTTTCAGTTTATACAGGTGTAGGTGGAAAAGCAGGTTCAGAAATGAAAATTGCTATGGTTTTGAATAATAACGGACAAGCTATTACACTTTCAAAAGATTTTTGTGGATTAGTAGGTTTCAAGGAAGTAAACAAAGCTGCTGCTGCTGTTAAAGCTGTTAAAGCTCGTAAAGAAGTAACTTTTGCGATGACTTTCCCTGGTGGAACGCACGATATTTGGTTGAGAAACTGGATGGCTGCTGCTGGAATTAATCAAAAATCAGTAGGTATTATCACTATTCCACCGCCACAAATGGTTGCGAATATGAAGGTTGATAACATGGAAGGTTTTTCAGTTGGTGAGCCTTGGAATGGTGTTGCAGCGGCTCAAGGTGTTGGTTTTACACACATCGCATCTCAGGATATTTGGAAACACCACCCAGAGAAAGCATTAGTGGTAAATTCAAAATTTGCAGCTGAAGATAAAGAAGATTTGAAAAAAGTAATGAAAGCGATTATTGAAGCTTGTAAATGGTTGGACAACATGGGAAATCGTAAGAAAGCTGCGGCATGGCTTACAAAACCATATTATGTAAATGCTCCATTGGCTGCTATTGAGTCTCGTTTATTAGGTTCAAATGACTTAGGTTGTGATTTGGGCGTTCAGAAATACAAAGATGATTACATGACTTTTTACAACAATGGTGTTGTGAATACTCCTCGTAAATCTCACGCTATGTGGTTTTTGGCTCAGTATGTTCGTTTTGGTTATTTAAAAGCTGAGCCAAACTACAAAGCGATTGCAGAAAAATTGATTCTTGATGATTTGTTTGCTGAAGTAGCAAAAGAAATGCAAGTACCTGTTCAACCAGATATGAAGCCTTTCAAAACTACTTATGATGTGAATTTTGACCCTGCCAATATTGATGATTATCTAAAGGCAACGAAAAAGTAGGACAGGTTTCCAACCTGTCGTTGTCAAAGGTAAAACAGGTTTCCAACCTGTTTACAGTCAATAAAATATATCATTTAAAAGAGTGACAGGTTGAAAAACCTGTCCTACTCAATAGAATCATGATAAAGAAATCAGCAATCAATATAGCCTACTTTCTCGGAAGTATGGCAATTTTAATAGCACTTTGGCAATTAGTTTCAATAATCACCAAAGCCGAAATACCAAGTCCAGTTTCGACATGGGTAGTTTTTAAGGAATTAATGGTTGAACCATTTTATGATAGAGGACCAAACGATAAAGGAATAGGAAATAACTTATTTAGTTCAATTGGTAGAGTATTTACAGGGTTTTTGTTAGGTAGTATTATTGCCATTCCGATGGGAATGTTGATGGGAGCTTCTAAAATAGGTATGAGTCTTTTAAATCCTATTGTACAAGTTTTAAAACCTGTTTCGCCATTAGCATGGTTTCCTTTGGGGCTTTTAGCGTTCAAAGATTCAGGTGGAGCAACCATTTTTATCATCGCCATTACGTCTTTATGGCCAACGGTAATTAATACAGCTTTTGGTGTGTCGAGTATTCCCCAAGACCATAAAAATGTAGGAAAAGCATTTGGTTTTTCAACTTGGAAATACTTAACAAAAATCGTTATTCCTTATGCTTTACCACATATTTTTACAGGCTTACGTCTTTCAATTGGTATTGCATGGGTAGTAATTGTAGCAGGTGAAATGTTATCTGGTGGAGTAGGAATTGGATTCTTTGTTTGGGATAGTTGGAATGGTCTTTCATTAGAAAAAATCCTTGTAGCCATTCTAATTATTGGTTTGGTAGGATTGATTTTAGACAAAGGCTTTAATGCTTTACAAAATTTATTCTCTTGGGAAGGAAAGTAGTTATTTGTTATTAGTTACTGGTTATTTGGGAATTAGAAAGTATTAAATTTTCCAAATAACAACCAATAACTAATAACCAGTAACCAATCACCAATAACCTTTACAACACATGACAAACATCGAAAATTCAGTCAAATACGTTGATTCAGCGAATGACTTTCATAAAATAAATGCCAATGAAACTTCAGTTAGTATCAAAGATGTAACTGTTTCATTTAAAGGCTCAAAAGGAACATTTACCGCTATAAAAGATATTAACCTTGACATTAAAAAAGGTGAAATTGTAGCACTTATTGGTCACTCAGGTTGTGGAAAATCAACTTTAATGAACACCATTTCTGGCATGGTTCTGCCTTCAAAAGGAGAAGTTACCGCAAATGGAAATATTGTAAAAGGCCCAGGCCCAGATAGAGGAATTGTATTCCAAAACTATTCTCTTTTGCCTTGGCTCACAGTTTATAAGAATATTTATGAAGCAGTTGATTCAGTTTTTAAAGATAAAACATCAACTGAAAAACATGAGTTGGTAGAAGAAAACCTGAAAATGGTAAACCTTATCCAACACAAAGATAAATTACCAGGACAACTTTCTGGAGGAATGAAACAACGAGTAGCCATTGCCCGTGCATTTGCAATCAACCCAAGTATTTTGTTATTGGATGAACCTTTCGGAGCTTTAGATGCCCTTACAAAAGGTACCATGCACATTGAATTATTGAAACTTTGGAATTTAGATAATCGTAATAAAACAATCATTATGGTTACTCACGATATTGAAGAAGCTATCTTCTTGTCGGATAGAGTAGTAGTAATGAATAATGGTCCAGAAGCTACAATTAAGAAAATTGTGGACATCAATTTGCCAAGACCACGTAACAAAAAAGACATTGCTCACGACCCAGAATATATTAAGGTTCATGATGAATTATTGAATTTGTTATTTGATAAGTTTTCTATTGAAGATTAACCCTGAAACCATATATTATTGTCAACACTAAAGAGGACGAAACAAGCATTTGCTTGACGAAACATGGAATTCTTATTTTCCAGTTTCCTCTATTTCTGTGGTTGAAAACAAAAAACCCGAAGTTTTAAACTTCGGGTTTTGCACCTAACAGAATGGCGGTAATGATTAGGTATGAAGTGTGAATGGTTAGCGTATTGATTGCTTGAAATGTAATTTATTCTGAAAGCTATCTTTATCAGAAGCCGTTAGATTAAATAAAACCTATAAACAAACATAAATAAATAAAATTGATTTTACAAGAAAAGTACAAAATAATATTAAAAAAGTTTAATAAAATAGAACAGTGTAGTACAGTTTGTGTGTAAATACTACAATATTGGAAGTAAAATAGGCTCCAAATGTTTAGTATAACAAAAAAGCCCGAATGTCTGGCGGAACATTACGGGCATAATGGAAAGATTGAAAACCCTTCCTTTGTCTGAAATTTAAGCATGTTGTAATGGAATCTGACAAAGTAAAGACCAAATAATTATATAAAAGTCACATAATATAAACAATTATTTATTTGATTATGAGCAGTTTAAATAATAATACTCAAACTAAATATAAATCTACCTGCTCATATTGTGGGGTTGGATGTGGCGTTGAAATTACTAAAATTGACAACGGCAAAATTTACGTAGAAGGTGATAAAGACCACCCTTCAAGTAAAGGGATGCTTTGCTCAAAAGGGATGAATTTGCACTATACAGTCAATGATAAGACGGATAGATTGTTGTATCCAGAAATGCGTTTTAACCGAAATATGCCTCTTCAAAGGGTAAGTTGGGATACCGCACTCGACCGTACTGCCGCAATCTTTAAAGCAATAATCCAAAAATATGGACCAGATGCCGTAGGCTTTTATGTATCTGGACAATGTTCTACCGAAGAATATTATATCATCAATAAACTAATCAAAGGTTTTATTGGCTCAAACAATATTGATACTAACTCTCGTCTATGTATGTCATCGGCGGTGGTAGGTTATAAACTCACTTTGGGCGAAGACTCTGTGCCAGTTTGTTATGACGATATTGAATTGGCTGATTGCTTTTTTGTAACTGGAGCAAATCCTGCATGGTGTCACCCAATTATTTGGCGACGAGTAGAGGCTCACAAACAAGCAAATCCAAATGTTAAAATTATCGTAATCGACCCAAGACGTACTCAAACGGCGGCTCAGGCAGATTTACACTTACAACTCAATCCTGGAACTGACATTGTTCTGACTAATATCATTGGTAGAATTCTGATCGAAAACAACTGGATTGACCAAGATTTTATCACTAATCACACAGACGGTTTTGAGGCTTACCGTGAGCAAGTTTTTACCAAAACACTTACGGAAGCCGCAAATATTTGTGGACTTGCTGAAAACGATATTCTATTAGCTGCTCAATATATTCATGAGTCAAAAGGGTTTCTTTCAATGTGGACAATGGGCTTGAATCAGTCCGTTGTTGGGGTTAATAAAAACCTGTCTCTCATTGATTTACACCTAATTACGGGCAGAATTGGAAAAGAAGGAAATGGTCCTTTTTCATTGACAGGACAACCCAACGCAATGGGTGGACGTGAAGTGGGTGGTTTAGCAAATATGTTGCCCGCTCACCGAGATTTATTAAATCCTGCTCACCGTGACGAAGTACAGGCATTTTGGGGAGGCACAAAAATTTCGGATAAACCAGGGTTTTCGGCAACCGAAATGTTCCAAGCCCTTGCCGATGGCAGAATGAAAGCTATTTGGATTGTAACTACCAACCCAATGGTGAGTTTGCCAGATATAAATATGGTAGAAAAAGGACTTCAAAATGCCAAATTTGTGGTTGTCCAAGATATTTCTAACCGTTCTGATACTGTAAAATATGCCGATGTGGTACTTCCAGCGGCAGCTTGGGCAGAGAAAGAATCTGTTTTTACCAATTCGGAAAGAAGAATTACCTTTTTGCCAAAAGTAGTGGATGCTCCAGGTGAAGCCTTAGACGATACCGAAATTATTAAAAGATTTGCTCAAAAAATGGGCTTTGGAGAATCTTTTAACTATTTGAATAACAGCGAAATATACGACGAACATTGCCTTTCAACCAAAGGCACAAATATAAATATTACAGGGCTAAATTACGACGTTTTGAAAGAAAAACGGAGTGTACAATGGCCTTATACCGATAATCAGACTTCTGGTTTCGGAACAAGACGCTTGTTTACAGACAGCAAGTTCTACACCTTAAATTCTCGTGCTAAAATCCATGCCGTTCCTGATGAAAATTTATCAGAGAAGTTAACAGAAGATTTCCCATTAATTCTGACTACGGGTCGTATTCGTGACCAATGGCATACCATGACCAAAACAGGGAAGGTCAATAAATTAAATCAACACATTGCTCAACCTTACGTTGAAATCCACCCGAATGATGCCAAGAAAAGAGGTATTTTAGAAGGTCAAGTGATTGAAATTGAAAGTGTTAGAGGCAAAAATCAAGTAAAGGCACAAATCACAGAAGATATTAAAGAAGGCGTTTGTTTTATGCCAATGCACTTTGGGAAAATCTTAGGAAATGCCTTCGGAAGAACCAATAGTTTGACAAATACTTTGGTAGATGCACGCTCAAAAGAACCCGATTTCAAGTTTTCAGCCGTACAGATACGTGTGTATGTAAAACCTGTGGAGAAAATCGTGATTATCGGAGCTGGTTCTGCGGGATTAGGATTCATTAATTCGTACCGAAATCTTAATAAAACGGACGAAATTCATGTGTTTTCAAAAGAAATTTATCCGTTTTATAACCGTGTAATGTTGCCCGATTATATTTCTGGAGCTCAAGAATGGGAACAATTGGTAAAATTACGTGAAGACCAATTCTCTGATGCTAATATTCAGGTTCATAAGGGTTTAGAGATTGTAAATATTGATAGAAAGAATAAAATTATTGTTGATTCGGAAGGCAATGAACATACTTATGACCGTCTGATTTTAGGAATGGGTTCACGAGCGTTTATGCCTCCGTCTGTTCCAAAAATTCCTGGCATTTTCAATATGCGTTCACGTTTGGATGCGGATAGTATGAAGCCATTTATGAATAGTGAAAACCCTCATGCTTTGATTGTAGGAGGTGGTTTGTTAGGCTTAGAATTGGCGGCATCATTGCGTGAAATTAACGTAAAAGTAACTATTGTTCAGCGTATTAGCCGTTTTATGGATAGACAATTAGACCAATTAGGCTCTGATTTGCTCCATGAAGAAATCGTAAATTTGGGCATTGACGTTTATTATAACGATGAAGTTTCAGCCTTTTACGGAACAGATAAATTTGAAGGTGTACGTTTAAAATCAGGACGCAAAATTGATGCTCAAGTAGCCGTTTTTGCTATCGGAACATCGCCAAATGTAGAAATTGCTCGTGCCGCAGGTTTAGAAGTGAATCGTGGGGTGGTTGTGAATGATTATTTGCAAACTTCTGACTCAGATATTTTTGCCGCAGGTGAAATTGCTCAATGGCGTGGCGAAATGTGGGGAATTACAGCGGCTGCCGAACAACAAGCCGACGTAATTGCCAAATATATTGCAGGCGATTGGGCAAGTTATTACAAAGGCTCATTGTCAGTAAATATTATGAAAATTCAAGGGGTTCAATTATGTTCAATGGGAATCATTGAAACACCAAAATCGCCTGATTATGAAGAAATTATCTTTATTGACAAGGCAAAAAGATATTACAAAAAATGTATCATTCACAACGATAAATTAGTTGGAGCAACCTTGATTGGAGATAAATCGGAATTCTTAGAATTTAAAGATTTGATTGCCAACGGAATTGAATTGTCAGATAAACGTTTAGAATTACTCAGAAGTGGTAAAAAAGCTGACCCAGTGATGGGAAAATTGGTTTGTTCATGCAATAACGTAGGCGAAGGGAATTTAAAGTCTTGTATTGCAGGAGGTTGTAAAGATTTTACAGCACTTTGTGCAACCACAGGAGCAGGAACAGGTTGTGGCAGTTGTCGTCCAGAAGTAAGAGCAATTTTGGAGAAAAGCTTATCAGAAGAATTAGTAGAGGTTGCGTAAACCGTTTTTGAGCATCGGAATAATAGATACTTTCGTATTCCGATGCAAACACATCGGTTAATAAAACAAATAGGGAAGCAATCTCTCGATAAACTTCCCTAATATTGATTCTGAGGTTAAAATCATAGTGACATTAATTTTAAGTATGACTAACGAATAGCCACTACGATGTCACGATTTACAGTTTGATTAGTTTTGATTTCAAAAGTTTTAGAATCAATTACATCAACGTTTGAGCTAACAACCTCGATAGTATATTTACCGTCGTTCAAGTTAGAGAAATCAAGAGTTTTAGCGAATTTAGCGTCTTTTGGGCTAATATATTCACGGTAGATTTCGTTTTTGTCAGCATCAACAACAAGTACAACTACTTTCTTGCTTGCTACGTTTTCTACCCAAATATTGAAACTCAATGATTTACTTACTTGAGAAATTTTAGTTTTTACAGAAGCAGTTGCTTCGTCGTTTGTTGTTCCTGCGAATGAAGTTAAGTTCGATGTGCAAACCATAGCTATCGCTACGATAAATGCTTTTACTGTGTTCTTGTTCATGATATTAAATGTTTTATTATTTATGGGAAATTTAACTTGTTTTTAGTCTATTAAAACTATAATGTTAAACACCCGATTGATAGATTTATTTGTTAAACTAAATTTGTATATTTCTAAGAATTTATTTTTCTGAAATCTAAAATATTTTTAACTCGAACGTTACTTTGCTAAAGATATTTATTTGTCAAAAAATGAATTCACAAGGTTACAAAACTTGTTTTTAAATTCAATTAAAAGCTCAGAAATACATCTGTGTCAATCGTTTGACGATGTAAACTTAGAAAATAGTTTTTGATTCGCAAGCACAAAAGGAGTAAAATTTTAACTTTTTCAAGAAAGTTCTTCTAAAAAAAATCATATTTCACGAAATAATACTATTCTGAAAATCAGATTTATATTAATTGTTAGAAAAGTGATATGTAAAAATTGTCAAATACATTATTCTGATTTTCAGTATATTAAGTAATTATTACTAACTTTGGGGTAAGGATAACGATTTAATAATGTAGAATATTAACCAGAAAAGTATCATGAAAGACTATTCGTTATTAAAAATAAACTTGATGGGAGGAATTGTTTCTCCAGGTACTTTACAATACATACTTTCCGCAGCTCGTGAAGCGGGTGTAAGGGATATTAGTTTTGGAGCAAGGCAACAATTATTAATGTATGTAAAGGCTGAAACAGTGCGTGGTACAGGAATATTTGATTTAAAGAATAAATTGGATATTTCTAATATTGACTTTGAGGTCGATTCAGATGATTTTCCTAATATTATTTCTTCTTATTGTGCAGAAGAAGTATTCCCGACGGGGCAATGGATTTCGGAAGGTATTTATAAAGATATTTTTGATGGCTTTGATTATCAGCCCAAACTAAAAGTCAATATTTCTGATTTTCAGCAGTCCTTTACACCATTTTTCACAGGTAATCTTAATTTCATTGCTTCAAATACTCAAAATTTTTGGTACTTATATGTACGTCCAAAGCAAACGAACAGAATTTTTCGTTTCCCGATTTTGATTTATACTTTAGAAATCCCTAAAATTTCTAAAAGAATCGAAGAAGTAATTTGGAATAATCCAGAAATGGACGAAAATGAAGTGTATGAAAAAGTAATTGCCCAAGGAGAAATTATCTCGCAGGTGATTCCAGAAGACTTGAAACTTCCTAAATTTTCATTGCCGTATTATGAAGGTTTTAATCGCTACGGGGATAAAACTTGGTTAGGGATTTATCGTAGAAATGAAACTTTCTCGGTAGATTTTCTTCAGGATATTTGTCAAGTTTGTCTTGAAACAAAAGTAGGTCAAATTTGCATTACACCTTGGAAGTCGCTGATTATCAAAGGTATTGAGAAGAAACATCGAAATCTTTGGGATGAGCTTTTGGGTAAGCATACCATTAACGTGCGTCATGCCGCCAACGAATTGAATTGGCAAGTAGAAGACCTTTCGCCAGAAGGATTGGCTTTGAAAAAATCAATTATTAGAGAATTTGACGATGAGGATGTTCGTACTTTTGGTTTGAGTTTTGCCGTACAAACTCGCCCCAAATCAGAAGTTTTTGGTTCTGTTGTGATTAAAAAACGCAATATTTTCAATGGACTTTCAAGCGTTTTTGATATTTACCATACCGTTGATTTTAACCCAAATACTCGTGAGTTAATACTTTTTGAAAAAGGTGTCAATAAAGCCCATGTTCCAGAAATTTTGCAACGACTTTCAAAGCGTTTTTATGCTTTAAGTTCAAAGCAAGAAGTTACGGTGGTTAAAGAAAAAGAGCGTAAAGCTTCTGATTTACAATTGATTAAGGTGCATCAATGCAAAGTTTGTTTTACCGTTTATGATGAACGTTTTGGCGATTCAGTCAATAATATTGCGGTAGGGGTGAAGTTTACAGATTTACCGAATGATTATTGTTGTCCAGTTTGTGAAGCAGCCAAAGAGGAATTTGCAGAAGTGAAAGTGGATGCGTTATTGGTGTAGATTTTGAGAATAAAGATATTAAAACGGCAATCTTCAAAAGGTTGCCGTTTTTGTTTTACACACCCATTTTACGTTGAAAATAAGGCTTTAAAACTCGTTTGTCAATGAAAAATAAAACAACTAAGGCATTGATTATTAGGAATAAACGAGTGAAATCTTTGTCTTGTAAAATTCTTAATGGCTTGCTCAAGTCAACTTGGACTGCTTGGCTATTTAACATTGGTAAAGCTGCAATAAATAGACAAACTAATGAAATTGTCATTAATATTAAGAAATAAAACGGCAGTTTACTTGTTTTACGAACGTTTACAACTTCTTGCGAAACCTCCCAACGGTCGATGAGTTTATCGGTAAAATCTACGGCAGTTTTTTCTATGCTCACATCCATTAATAATGCGTGAGTTTGTGCGTATTCGTTGAAAATAGCTTGATATTCGGCATTTTCAACAAGCATTTTATGGTGCTGACGCATTGTTTCTTCTGAAGCAATACCGTCAAGAATATCAAAAATATCTTCGTCTTTCATGTTTTTAGTAGGACAGGTTTCCAGCCTGTCAATAAAATTATATTGATTGACAGGTTGGAAACCTGTCCTACTTTATATTAATGTTTTTACTTCGCCTCCTAAAATCTTTTTCATTTCTTCTGCCAGCTTTTTTCTGGCTCGACAAAGTTTTACTTTTATCGTTTCGGCAGAAACTCCTACTACTTGGGCTATTTCTTCTAAAGATTGTTCTTTTAGATAAAATAAGGTTATTATCGTAACGTCGTCGGGCGGTAAATGATTGAGGGCTTGCTGAATATATTTTCTTTGTTCCTTGATTTTTAGGTCATTGTCGGTATCGGCTGAAACAAATTGAGCTGATTGTGAGGCTTCAATATCTTCTGTATGGATTCGATTTTTACGCTTAAACATCAATGCGGCATTGAAGACAATTCTATAAAACCAAGTTGTGAACTTTGATTCTTGATTAAAATTTGGCAATGCCTGAAAAGCTTGAATAAAGGCATCTTGAGCAATTTCTTCGGCATCTTCACGTGTTCCTGCAATTTTATACGCCACCGTAAACGCATAGTCTTTATGGCGATTAGCAAGGTCTTTGTACCCCGACTTATCGCCAGACAAAATACGTTCAATGATAGAATTATCTGTTTCGTTGGTCTTCACATTTGTTTAGATGCTGGTTTGCTTGGAAAGGTTACGGAGAATTTAATTTTGTTTGCACTATGATTTTTATGATTGTAAGATTCGAGTCATGGAAATCCTTTAATCTCTTAATCCAACAAATCATAGTTCATCTATTTTGCACTATGATTTTTATGATTTGAAGATTATAAGATTCGAGTCATAGAAATCAACGGCGGAAACAGGCTTTTATATTTCATTCACTTACAATCAAAAGCCCCCCTTTCTCTCGAAGTTTTATATATTCTATATTCTCTAATTGCCTCGCTATTAACTTTTTAGGATTCCCTACTTGCTTTAATCCATAAATATGATTGAGTATAATTGTATCATTTGAACAAGTTACATTCATTTCAAAAATGGAATCAAAACCCGAAAAATTGCTCAATTCATAGGCATTTTGAGGGATTTCATTTTCTTCATAAAAACCGTAAACAAAGAATAACTCTCTATCAAATTTTATTTTTTTATCGTATCTAAATCCTGTAAATTCTATTTTGGTTAATTCCGTTTTACAGTCTGGTAATTTGTAGTGTGTGAAAATATATTCTGGCACAAAAAAAGTGTATAGAATAGACAACACAAAAAGGAACGTTAATCCAATTGTTACAGTTTTAGTATTAAGATATTGCTTCATTATTTCTAATTTCTTGGCTGATACCGTCCCGTGGCTGTGTCTCCCGACCAGCCATCGTGCGACAGCAACGCCCTTTTCAAACAAGTTATCCAATCTTTGCAAATAATACAAAAAAGAATAGCACGCTGATAACGCTGATTTTCAAACGCTGATTTTCGCAGATTAAAATCTGTAAAAATCGGCGTTACGAAGTATCTGCGTCATCTGCGTGCTATTTATCACACTTACAGACTGAAGTCTGTGTTACACTACTGTTATCCAATCTTTGTAAATAAAGCAAAAAAGAATAGCACGCAGATAACGCTGATTTTCAAACGCTAATTTTCGCAGATAAAAATCTGTAAAAATCGGCGTTACGAAGTATCTGCGTCATCTGCGTGCTATTTATCACACTTACAGACTGAAGTCTGTGTTACACTACTGTTCTGATTTTCAATTCATTCAATTGCTTGTCGTCAATCGTTGATGGTGAATCAATCATTACGTCACGTCCTGAGTTGTTTTTCGGGAAGGCGATGAAGTCACGGATTGAATCTGAACCACCGAATAATGAGCAAAGACGGTCGAAACCGAATGCTAAACCTCCGTGTGGTGGAGCTCCGTATTCAAAAGCATCCATCAAGAAACCGAATTGGTGTTTTGCTTCTTCGTCCGAGAATCCTAACACTTCAAACATTTTGGCTTGTAAGTCTTTTTGGAAAATACGAATTGAACCTCCGCCCACTTCTACACCGTTGATTACTAAGTCGTAAGCATTGGCTCTAATTTTTCCTAAATCTCCCGATTCCAAATATTGAATATCTTCTGGTTTCGGACTCGTGAATGGGTGGTGCATGGCAAACCAACGGTCTTCTTCTTCACCGTATTCCAATAACGGGAAGTCGATAACCCAATGAGCAGCGTATTTTTTAGGGTCACGAAGTCCCAAACGATTACCCATTTCTAAACGTAATTCGTTTAATTGCTTACGAACTTTGTCACCGTCTCCAGGAAGAATTAAAATCAAATCTCCTTTCTCTGCTCCGAAAGCCTCAGCCCATTTCTTCAAATCTTCCTCCGAATAGAATTTATCAACCGATGATTTTAACGTTCCGTCGTTGTTATAACGGAAGTAAATCAAGCCTTTTGCTCCAATTTGTGGACGTTTTACAAATTCCGTTAATTCATCAACTTGCTTACGAGTGTATTCTGCACAACCTTTTGCATTGATACCCACAACCGTATTAGCAGCATCAAAAACGGCGAAATCTTTACCCGAAACTAAATCAACTTCTTCGCTTTTCAATTCAACAAACTTCATATCAAAACGAATATCTGGTTTGTCTGAACCGTAATATTTCATCGCATGAGCGTAAGTCATACGTGAAACTTCGCCTAAATCCATTCCTTTTACTTTCGTGAAAAGATGACGAATTAAACCTTCAAACATATTCAAAACGTCTTCTTGTTCGATGAAAGACATTTCGCAGTCGATTTGCGTAAATTCTGGCTGACGGTCAGCACGTAAATCTTCGTCACGGAAACATTTTACGATTTGGTAGTAACGGTCGAAACCAGAAACCATCAATAATTGCTTGAACGTTTGTGGCGACTGTGGCAAAGCGTAAAATTCACCCGGATTCATCCGTGAAGGCACCACAAAATCTCTTGCTCCTTCAGGCGTTGACTTAATCAACACAGGCGTTTCTACTTCGATAAAATCTTGATTATCAAGATAATCACGAGTAAAACGAGCTACTTGGTGACGTAACTGTAAGTTGGCACGAACAGGATTACGGCGTAAATCAAGGTAGCGATATTTCATACGTAAATCATCTCCACCGTCGGTATCATCTTCGATTAAGAATGGAGGTAATTTCGCTGGATTTAAAATACTTATTTCAGAAACTCTAATTTCAATATCTCCCGTAGCGATTTTGTCATTCTTTGAAAGACGTTCAACCACAACTCCCGTTGCCGAGATAACAAATTCACGTCCGAAAGTACGAGCTAAGTCTAAAACTTCTTTAGGTGTTTTGCCTTCTTCGAGCATTAATTGCGTGATACCGTAGCGGTCACGAAGGTCAATCCAAATCATACCTCCCTTGTCACGGGTGCGTTGTACCCAACCGCACAATGTTACGGTTTGGTTTACATGAGCGAGGCGGAGTTCGCCGTTATTATGTGTTCTGAGCATACTTTTATTACCGTAGGACAGATTTCCAATCTGTCTCATTCACGAGTTATTACAAGCGAAAGCCTGTGTTACGTCTAATTTTTCACAAAAATACAGAATTGCTCAATACATTCATAAATTTTTAAAGAAGTCGGGGAGTTATTGAAAATTGGGGATTGGTTGATTGGGGTTTGGGCTTCCTTGTTTATCTCTAAAAATATAGCGTGAGATTTGAGATTCAACAACTTTTAGAAAGTTGTTGAATCTGCTTTCTTATAAATAATAATGAGTGCTTATTAGATTTTTTGTTCTTAATAACCTATATTATCGCTACAAATATCTTAACCATTTTTTCTCAGGATGAGCCAGTTTGTAAGCTCCGTACCATTTACACAATGGATAAAGTGCCACAATTAGTCCAAACCAAATAGCGTAAATCATTGGTAATTCTACGCCCGAAAGCCCTTTGGGTTTGCCAAATTCAAATGTTCCAAAGACAAAATC
This sequence comes from Arcicella sp. LKC2W, assembly GCF_034931005.1. NCBI lineage: Bacteria > Pseudomonadati > Bacteroidota > Cytophagia > Cytophagales > Flectobacillaceae > Arcicella > Arcicella sp. LKC2W. The sequence goes on along the minus strand of NZ_JAYGIN010000012.1, from coordinate 73,430 downwards.
TTTCCAAGAATAACCTTGTAAAAACATCAAACCAATTGTCAGAAAACGAATGGAATACCAATGAATTAAATAATAAAACAGAGGCACTTTTCCATACACCTTCACAATATCAATAAACTTGTTTTTCATGCCTTCGGTCAATGCCAAAATGGAGATAGAAATTCCTAAAGTTATCAATACGTAAAGCAACGAAGGCGGATATTTAGTAACATTTATGAAGGATAAAAACGTAAAAAGAGCATCTTTTTGTACCGACCATTTTACGGGGTCGCCGTAAATATTCGAGAATCTCAGTACGATAAAAAGTGTAATCATTCCCGCACTTAATTGCCAAAGTCGTTTTTGTCTGTCGGGTTGTTCTAAAAATTGTCCAAAGCCAAAACCCGCCAACATAATGCCCAACCAAGGAATAATTGGATAGCCAATCACGAGCATGGTATTGGGCAATTGAGCTGCTCCTCCGCCAAATAAAAGCGAAGCAATGAAGTTTAAAGCAGGATTTTGCCCCAATGAAATTCCTTGCAAGGCATTATGTCCAAAAATGATTATTAACCCAATAATTCCGAGTGTCTTGGGTTTTAATTTCAGTAAAAATGAAAGAATTATGAAGCTAAAACCGATGGCAGCAATGACTTGAAAAAGGAAGGTTCTAAACTGAATATCAGACCAAATGGCAAAGGTGATAACGGTAAATTCCAGAAAAATTAACCATAAACCTCTGGTCAACAAAAAACGTCTGCTTTCAGCGATATTTTGCTGTTTTTGAAATGAAAAATACGCCGATGAACCCGACAAAAACACAAATGTAGCGGCACATAAATGCGTTATCCAACGGGTAAAAAAAAGCCCAACGGTAGTCTTCGTGAGGTCAGTGGGGTCTTGCAAACCTGTGCTGATGTACATTAAATCACGGATATGGTCAATTGCCATGATGAGCATGACTAAACCTCTTACAAAATCAATGGTTTGGATTCTTTTCATCGTTTTGAGTTTATTAAGCTGTTTACTGAACTATAAAGGATTAGACCACAGATTTAACAGATTCGACGGATTTACACTGGGACGCACAATCAGATTATTCTTGATTTTACCATAGAAATCGTCCCAGTGTGAATCTGTATTATCCGTGGTCTAATTTTATCTTGCGACAAACTCTTTAAAGTTACGTTTGTTTATTATATTTATTTCGATATTCAATCGGTGTCATTCCAGTTACTTTTTTGAAAATATCTCTAAACGCCTTCGTATCGGTATATCCTACATCAAACATGACTTCGTTGATATTTTTTCGGCTACTTTCAAAACTTCTTTTGGCGGCTTCAATTTTTACTCTTTGGGTATATTCAACGACGGTATTATTGGTAGCTTTTTTAAATCTTCGTTCAAAACTTCTGCGACCGATGGCAAATTTTTCGGCTAATTGTTCAACCGTAATTTTCTCTTGAAAATGCTCTTCAATATATTCTTGGGCTTTCTTGATTTCTTCATCTTTGTGGTCTTTTTGCCCTTGAAACATCATAAACGAAGATTGACTGTCTCTGTCAATATCAATCGCAAAATATTTCGCCGCCAAAATTGCCGTGTCTCGGTCGGTGTATTTTTCCACTAAATGCAACAGTAAATTCCAGTAAGAATTTGCACCTCCACTCGAGTAAATGCCTTGGTCTTCGGTAATGATACTTCCATCAACCAATTCAACTTCTGGAAACATCGCTCTAAATTCATTCCCAGAATTCCAATGTGTAGAACATTTTTTGCCGTTCAATAAACCCGTTGAACCCAATAAAAATGCCCCAATGCAAAGGGAAGCCACTTCTGCTCCGTTTTTGTGTTGTTCCACAATCCAAGGAATTAGCTCTTTATTCATTTCGATTGCCGTTGGTAAATCACCACTAAGGGCAGGAATGAAAATCAAATCGGTCTTTTGTACCTCACTCAAAAGTTTATCAGCATGAACAGAAAATAAACTATTCCCTAACTTTATGTTTTTGGAGTTTGCAACCAATTCTACTTTAAATAAAGCGGATTTTCCTGATACTTGCAAAAACTGGTTCACCGCCTTAAACATATAATTTGGGTCGGCAACTGCTTCTATGACAGCCGTTTCAGGCACTAAAATAGAAATGTGTTTCATAAATTGGGGTTTGAGATTGGTATTTAATCATTAGCATTTCAAAACGCTAATATTCAGTCCTTTACATTTATTTTTTAGATTTTTTTAGCACAAATTATTTCAACGAATACTTAAAAATTTTGATTTCAAAATATATTTTACAAATATTAAAGGCTTATTTCAGAAAACAAAGAGCTTGTCGTAATTAGCCCCTAAGGTTGTCGTTTTTACACCATAAATAAACGAATTATTCCTTATAATTTTGTAGGGTTAATCAAATCTAAAACTAAGAAAATGGAAAAAACAATCATCACTGTTGAATCTTCTATCAATGCTCCTCTCACAACCGTTTGGGATTGTTGGACAAACCCCGAACATATTAAAGGTTGGACTTTTGCTTCCGACGATTGGCATTCACCTATCGCCACTAATGACTTACAAACAGGCGGAAAATTCCTGACCCGCATGGAGGCAAAAGATGGTAGTTTTGGCTTTGATTTTGAAGGTACATATACTTTGGTTGAACCCTTGAAAAAGATTGAATACGTATTGGCGGATGAACGTGAAGTGAAAATTGAGTTTATCGAAACGGGAGATACAGTACAGATTATTGAGAAATTCAATCCAGAAAATGAAAATCCAATTGAGTTACAACAAGACGGTTGGCAGGCAATTTTGAATAATTTTAAGAAATACGTTGAATCGAAATAATATCATGACAAATCAAATTTATCCTTGCCTTTGGTTCGACGGTCAAGCAGAAGCCGCTGCCAATTTTTATTGTTCTATTTTCAAGAATTCAAAAGTTACAATGGCATCACCAATGGTGGTCAATTTTGAATTAGACGGAAAGAAGTTCATGGGCTTGAATGGAGGTCCAATGTTTAAATTTACGCCTGCCATTTCTATTTTTGCTACTTTTGAAACCATTGAAGAAACCAACGAAGTTTGGGATAAACTCTTTGAAGGCGGAAAAGCATTAATGCCCATCAACAAATACGATTGGAGTGAACAATACGGTTGGCTACAAGATAAATTTGGTTTGACCTGGCAAATTAGCGTTGTCAATCCATCAGCAACACCACAAATTAAGCCTTCCATGTTATTTGTCAATGAAAAATTTGGCAAAGCACAGGAAGCGATTAATCTCTACACTTCGATATTTGAAGATTCTGCCATTGATTTATTAGTGCCTTATCCAGAAACAAACAATGTCATGTATGCTGAATTTAACCTCAAAAAACATGATTTTATTGCGATGGATGGGCCAGGAAATCATGCTTACACATTCAACGAAGCATTTTCATTGGTGGTAGATTGTCAAAATCAGGAGGAAATTGATACTTATTGGAATCAATTAACAAGCGATGGCGGGCAGGAAAGTCAATGCGGTTGGTTGAAAGATAAATTTGGGGTTTCGTGGCAAATTATTCCAACGATTATTGGCTCTTTAATGAGCAATCCAGAAAAAGGACAAAAAGTTATGCAGGCAATCATGCAAATGAAAAAATTGGATATTGAAAAACTCATAAATGCTTAACCATGAAACAAATTCATTCATATTTAACTTTCAACGGAAATTGTCGGGAAGCAATGGCTTTCTATCAAACGTGTTTGGGTGGAGAACTTTATTTTCAAACTATTGGAGAATCGCCGATTGCTGATAAAATGCCTCTACAAATGAAAGACTGTATTTTACATTCAACGTTAAGAAACAGTGCTTTTGTCATCATGGCATCAGATATGGTGGACGACAACGGATTGATTAAAGGCACGAATGTTTCACTGATGCTCAATTGCGGTAGCGAAGAGGAGATTCAAAATACGTATCAAAAATTAGCTATTGATGGACAAGCTACTCATCCACTTGAACATACTTTTTGGGGTGCATTATTTGGTGGGTTAACCGATAAGTTTGGGGTTCAATGGTTATTGAATTTTGATAAATCGCAACAACAATAAACCGAACAAACACACGTATGTAGTAATTTTTAGACTATTTACTCTTACGAAAAAATAACGAAACTATTTTTCGCAGACAACCCTTTATAGTCCCGAAAAATAATTAAAATACTGATTTCAAACGGATATTTTGCTGAAATATTAATGCCTTAATTTATTGAATATGGATACAATAAAAGTCAATAACATCGATGAATATCTTTCTTTACAATCCGAAAAAGTAAGGTTAGTTTTGGAAGAGCTTCGACAAATAATTAGAGATACTGCTCCCGAAGCCGAGGAAGTCATTAGCTACGAAATTCCTGCCTTTAAATACAAAGGAATGTTAGTGTATTTTGCGGCGTACAAAAAACATTGTAGTCTTTTTGGGGGAACTGGCGGATTAACTGAGCAAATGAAGGAGGAATTAAAAGATTATAAAACGTCGAAAGGAACGATTCAATTTACCCTTGAAAAACCCTTGCCAAAAGAATTAGTGGAGAAGATTGTAAAAATCAGAATGAAACAGAATGAGGAAATGCAAATAGCGAAAAATCAGAAAAAATTAACCAAAAAATAACCATGAAAAAAGACAAAATTATCTTCTGGGTAACCACAACCATTATTTTCTTATTTGAGGGCGTTATGCCTGTTCTTTTTCGCAACGACGAATCAGGAAAAGTAGCGATGCAACATTTGGGCTATCCCGTATATATGGGTACATTATTGTTGCTGTTCAAAGTGCCTGGAGCTTTGGCGTTGATTCTTCCGCAAGTACCAAGTCGTATTAAAGAATGGGCTTATGCAGGTTTTTTGATTGACTTTTTGGGAGCTTCGTTGAGTTACTATTTTGTGGACGGCTTCATTGGCTTTACCTTTTTGCCATTCTTTTTCATTGTGCTTTTAGCGATTTCTTATATCTATTATCACAAGTTGAAAGTTGATTGAATATTTGTAGAGACAAGGTATTGTTAGACAAGGCATTGTTAGACAAGGCATTACGAGACAAATTAGACAAGGCATTGCCTTGTCTCTACCAAATTTATACCTGCAATTTATAGCCTACGCCATGCAAGGTAACAATCTGAACCGTTGAATCTGACGATAACATTTTGCGTAAACGAGAAACAAAAACATCTAAACTCCTTCCGACCGTAATTCCTTCATCTTCCCAAACTGATTTCAAGATAAAATCTCGCTCTAATAATTGATTCTTATTGTTAACAAAAAGCCTCAATAATTTTGCTTCTCGGTAAGTCAGATTATGCAGAATATTGCCCGAAAAAAGCGTTTGATTGGTAAAATCAAACGTTGAATTACCAAAATTGATTGAATCCGATGATTCCTTTTCAACAGTAATTTCTGGCTCAATATTATCCTTTGTTTTTTTTCGATTCCAGAAGATAAAGCCAACCAAAAACAAGCCCCAAAGTGGAATTAACCACAACGGTTTTGGGGTAACTTGAGCCGTTTTTTTCGTAAAAACTACCTGTAAATCGTAGCACGTTTTATCTTGTTTTCTCCCAATACAAGGCACATTTTTATCTTTTTTGAAATCAAAAGAATTATAACCCAATTCAAGTTCTCCGTCTTTACAATCCAAAACAGAAACATCATAAATATCTTCAATATGATGAATCTTGAAGGATTCTTCTAATAATTTGGGTAATAAATCGTAATTAAAATTCTTCTCTATACGAATCTTAAAAGTGAATTCATCAAGCATTTTCATAGGTTCAATTCGAGACGTAGAATCGCCCGAAGCTTTGAGCAAATGATGAACGGTTCGGCGTAAAGCAAGGTTTACTTTTTCGGAAAAATGACTGTTTTTTGAATTACCCGCAACGTCAATCAGCCTATCGAATGACAACATCGAAAGGCTGAAAAATAAGATGATAAATATCCATTTTGATTTTGTCATAAACGTTTAGCAACCATCTCGATTATTATTTCTATTGATAAGAAAATTACTCATAAATTTAACCAGATTATTCCTCAAAAAGAATACTCTTCCAGAGGTCTGAAACTTTTTATCAATCGGTTCAATTATGAGTTCATCTCCTAAATTGGCGAATTTCAAAACCTTAGAAATTTCAATTTCAGACAATTTTTCTGCCGAAGCCGACCCTCCCAAATGTACGATTTTATTATCTCTTCTCAGATACACTCTAAAAGGAATTGACATTGTTTTATTGCTCATTGCATCTTCAGCAATCATGGTAATAATTCCTTTGGTACTAAGCGAAAACTGCTCATAATTAACTGGTTTTCCATCCATCAATAAGGGATTACTGATTATTTTCTCATTATTTCTCGCCAGTGATGTGACAAATAGCACCGAGAACACGATGCCGAAGATTGATTTTTTCATAAGTCATTTATGTTTAAAGTACCAAAATTTCATTGTGTGGAAGAGCGTAATCATCACTCAATGTCAAGATAATGATATGGTCACCCTTTTTACATTTTTCTAAAACTTTTTGAATTTCCATCTTCTTTAATTTTTCTTTTGAAACCAACATAAGCGTTCCTGTTTCTTTATCTTTAATAGCGATTTGGAACAAAATTGGCTCAATCGGTTTATTCTCGGGGGACGATAGCTGAATGGTACTGACCGTTAAATCTCCTTTCGCAGTGATGTCAATCGTACATTTTCCAGAAGGGGAATATTCATTTACGAGCATCTTTGTGTTCAAAAAGATAGCTGAACAATTGCTGAAACTCTTTTGTCCAAAATTTAAAAAACTTATCAGACAAATACTAATTGTAAAAATAAGATGGGTGATTTTTCTCATGACATTAATGTTCTATTGGTTGAAACAAATGTAAGGTCAAAGGAAGGTGAATCAGAAATAATAGCCGTAAAACAATGTAAACGAAATGTAAAAGTTTGAAATAAACAAGATTTTAAAGTAAAAAAGGCTTCCTGTTTTAAATAGGAAGCCTTTTTTACTTTTATTTACCAAGCCACCGTAACGGCTCCTTGTTTGCTTTGTATGCCTTGTTCTGGGAAATATTCGGGAACATACGTAATCACCCATGCAAAGGAATCTGGTTTTACCAAAGTGCCTTTGTATTTCCCATCCCAACGGTCTTCAGGATGTTTTGATGTAAAAATGAGTTCTCCCCAACGGTTAAAAATCTTCAAATTGTATTCCCGAATATATGCAGGGAACACTTGAAAATTATCATTCAGATTATCGCCATTGGGCGTAAAAATATCAGGAACTAAAATACTTGGGTCACAACGGTCAATGACATTAGTCTGAGCCGTTATTGGACAACCGTAAGTATTCGTCACCAATACGGTATAAGTTCCAACGGTACCAACTGAAATCTGTCGAGTCGTTTCTCCTGTCGGCGACCATTTATAAGTCAAGCCTACACCTCCACCCGCATCTACACGTACAGGCAAAGTTGATGGAACACAAAGTGGTATTTCTGAACGTAACGAAACTGAGGGTATCGGTAATAGATTAACGACAACGGTATCTGAGCTTCTACAAAGTCCTTTTGTACCCATTAAAATGTACGTTCCTGACCTTTCGGGCATAATGGTTGGCGTTGTTTGTCCGCTATTCCAACGGTAGGTTACATTCGCTTGTGGACTACTCACGCCAATTAAATCAGTGCTATTTCGACAAAGACTTTTATCAGGCCCTAAGTTAAAAACTGGAGCATCCAAAACCGTAATTTCTCGATTAGTAACGCCTGTACAACCATTTTGAGTAAGTTCGTATTTTACGGCATAAACACCAATGGCAGATACTTTAAAAATACCATTAGCGTCCACATTAGAACCTTGCCAAGTTCCTCCGCTTGGGCTACCCACCAACTGTGTTGAATTGGGCGTTAAACATAATCTACTCGGAGCAGTGATACTGACTCTGGGTGAGGGCTTAAAAGTAACTTGAGTTCTTGCCGAGCTTATACATTTTCCATCTGTTGAAGTTATCGTTACAATGTATAAACCCGTTTGCGAAACATCAATATTCAAAGTAGTTGCACCTGTACTCCATCTGATACTTCCATCAGTATAATTTACAGGACTCAGCGTAATTTTCTCTCCTTCGCATTTGCCCGTTGGTGCAGGTAATAGTGAAATATCCGTTCTTGCAATTTTATTCAAAATGACATTATTACCGATAAATTTACAACCGTCTTTGTCAATAAATTCTATAAAATACGTACCCGCAATCAATCCTTTGATGACATATTTGCCCGTTGAAACAAAGATTGAAGCCATCGCTCCTTGCATCAAAATAGCATCAGTACCTCCCTGACGAAGAATAAAATCTACGGGTCTGAATGGACTATTTGCGTTGACAGTAATATTAATAGCTCCGTCACTAATGCAAGTTACAGCCGTTGGCACAAGGGTAATTTGTGGATTGGGTGTATTTATAGCATTCAAAATAATAGCCACCGTTGTGTCGCAAGTAACATCGCTTCTGATAGTTACCCTATAACTTCCTGCCCTCAAAGCCGTGATTCCATCGAGCGTTGAATTGGCAATTAATACCCCATCTTTATACCAAACAAAACTATACGTTCCTGTGGGAGTTAGTCCTACAATTTTAATAGTTCCATCGTTAGCTAAGCAACCCGTCGGCGAAGTTCTATTAACTGAAAAAGACATTTTCGGGCGTATTCTCACATTCACATTATCAGTAGTTGTACAAACCGTTGCACCAATTGGCGTGGTAACGGTCACGGAATAAGTTCCTGCCGTTGAAACAGTAATTTTAGCGGTTGTCGCTCCTGTACTCCATAGAAAAGTTGAGCCAGTTCCTGCTGCATTAGAAGCATCCAACACAATGGGCGAACCTGCACAAATGAGTGTATCTGCACCCAAATTAAGGGCTTTTGCTTGGGCAAGCGTTACCTGTACTGAATCTATGCCAATACAACCTCTACTTTCAACCAAAACAGCATAATTCCCTGATTGAGTAACTGCCAAAGTCCGTAAGCTATCTCTCGACAAAAATTGTCTATTCCGAAACCAGAAATAATTACTACTATCCAACGTTACTTTTGAGTCGAGCGTAACACTTCCTGCACACAAATTAAGGTCTGGGCCTAAATCAGGTTTGGGTAATGGCAATACTTCAAAGGCTTGCGGAGGTAACATGGTATCGGGTTTACAACGGTTTCCCATATTTACAACCACATAATATTTACCAGGTGCATCAAAAGTATAAGACGTTTGTAAACCACTATCACCTTCTCCACCTTGAATAGTGGCAATCGGCGACCCGACGGGTTTGCCATCAGCAGGGACTTCACCTCTATAAAAACGCCAATCTGTTTTAGTATTTTTCAATTGTTCTCCGCACAAATGATTCGTTTGGAAATTTGTAGGTGAACCCAAACAAGTATCAGCAGCGGTAATGCCTACACCTTCATTATTTTCATTGATAACATTATAAGTCGTAGGTAAACCCAATTGGCTTATTTTACCATTGAGGTCAAATCCTTTACGGTCATAATAATCAATACTTAAACTTTTAGTGGAAATGGTATCATTCGGAATTTTAATTACCCCCAAAGTTGTACTCCCTTGAATGGCAAGATAAATTCTGCCATCGGGCCCCAACTGAACAGAGCCATAATATTCTTTTTTAGAAGAATCAATTAGCACTTTTGAATTGGCGATAACGGCTGAATCTCCATCAGTTAAATCAAACCGCAATAATGACGAATATGAATTAGGATTCTTAACTGTATCTGCCTTCATGGTAGCAAAAAGCGTTTTACTATCAGGCGAAAACTCAACGCCATAAACCGTTGGCGGTGCAGGGCCTAAATCAATAACCTTTTTATTTTTCAATTCTCCCGTAGAATCCACAAAGTCATAAACTTCAATTAAATTCCTTGCTCCACCTGGAATGGCAACGGCAAATTTTGTTCCGTCTTGCGATACTTTTATGTAACCTTCCCCTTTGGCAACACTATCAATTCTTGACCCTATCTGAACAATTTTTGAAATAGAAACACCGTTTTTTGTAACCCTTCTCAAACGAATAGTGTCCGTTCCATAATCATGCGAAATGACCCAATAAGTTGAATCTTTTTTCACAAAATGAGAAATCAATTGTTCTGTTGAAGGCACATCATCTAAAACCACATTTTTTTCAATAACCTTTCCTTTTCCTTTATTCTGACGAATATCCACCACACTGTAACTCAACTGTTTCGTTCCGTTAATATCAGTAGTCGTGAAAACATAATAAATGGACTGACACCCCTGACAACTCGGCTGAGGAACAATCACTGCCGACTGTGTGGATACATCACTCCCTGCCAAAACATCTGGTTTCAACGAAGCCATTTCTATTCCATCTTTATCATAAATCTTCCGTCCATCGGTATAGAAAAGTAGATTTCCATTAGGGTCAGCGATAGATGAAACTCCTTCTGTGGTATTGAGTTTACCTTTATCATCTGCCGAAGGCGTACCCGAAGAGAATTTTATACCTGCATTATTTCCAAAATACCAATAATTTTCAGCAGGTTTAGGCGGTGGTGGCACACAGAGTTTTACATTGATTTTATTTTGTGCCGAACAGCCCGTTGTAGAATCGGTCACTTGCACCGAATAACAACTGGTCGTATCCGCCCGAAGTGTTTGCGTAGAGTCACCTTTAGGATACCAGGTGTACTTATATTTTGGTTCAGCTCCACCATTTTTATAAGGGTCAAGCGTCAAGAAATCGCCTTTACAAATCGTTGTATCTTGTTGAGCAGCAGAGTTTCCTAAATAAAATGCCGTTGGAGGATTATTAATTGTAATCGTCTGTGTATAAACTTTCGGAACGCCTCCTTCTGTACGAGTAAGCGTAACGGTTTTCACGCCTGCCGTTGAGTAAAGGTGAGCAGGATTTTTGAGTGTTGAGGTATTTTTCATACCACTAACAGGGTCACCAAACTCCCATCTCCAAGCCGTTGCGGGGGTTAATAAAGTATCCCTAAAAATAGTAGCCGCCGTTGTATCCGAACATTCAGAAATACAAGTTTTTCGAACCTTAAAAAACTCCTGAGCATAAACATTGCTTGATAATCCCCACGACAGAAATATCACGGAGAAAATCAAAAAATATCTTTGTATGCTACTAAATCTTATCATTTTTTCGTTTACTAAAAAAGGTTTTAGATTTTAGAAATTTGTCATTGAATACTATTAACTGGAAATCGGTATAAACACATTCATCTATTCTAATCAATAAGACAATACGTTTAATTAAATGGTTGTATTGTCTTGATGTGAAGTGGCATTAAATTTGCTTGTTTTACGTTTTAAAGTCCTTAAAAAAGTCTGTAAACCTTTGAAATTAACGTAATTTAAGTGTAAAAATTTTTAAAGGTTATTAAATTATACTATTTTAAATTGAATAAGTACATTCCTGAGTAGTTTACGTCAAAAATTAAACCGATTTTAGTGTCTAAATGTTAAATTTAACACAAGGTAGATGTCTAAAACGTTCCTAATACCATGTTGAAAAAAGGATTTTTACTGTTTATTAGCGTAATCTCTTGGAGTTTTGCTCAAGCCCAAGACCCGCAATATTCCCAATTTTATGCTGCTCCTTTGTATCTGAATCCAGCGTTTGCAGGTTCGGCAATGGCTCCACGTGTAAACTTCAATCATCGCAATCAATGGCCATCATTGAGTGCAAACTTTGTAACTTCCTCTATTTCAGCCGATATGTACTTTGATAAGTTCAAAAGTGGCGTAGGAATTTTATTAACAACCGACCGACAATTTACTAATTTGACCACTACTGACATTGGGGCAGTTTATTCATACCACTTGAAAATTAGTGATAACTTAACGGCAAAATTAGGCGTTCAAGGGTCTTATGTAAATCGTGGAATCAATTTTGCAGATTATACCTTTGGCGACCAAATTAATACGTATTTATCAACAGGAAATTACCCAAGAATTTCTACTGACCAAATTTTGCAAGGTGGAAACAATGTAACACCGCAACTAAAATATTGGGATTTTTCAACGGGAGCATTAGTTTATTCTGAACAATTCTGGATAGGAGCATCTTTACATCATATCAATCAGCCAACGCAATCATTCAACGACAAAGACGCTCGTTTGCCCATGAAAATTGGCGTTCAGGCAGGTTATAGAATTCCTTTGGCAGATTACATGATTGGGAATAATTTGGGCGATGCCATCGAGCGTGAAAAAAGCATTACCCCAGTGGTTCATTACAAGCGTCAGGGTGCGTCAGACCAATTGGATGTAGGTGCTTATTTGACTTATTCGCCCCTTGTTTTGGGAGCTTGGTATAGAGGAATTCCTTTAAAAACATACACAAAAGACGATGTAAGCATTATTAGTCATGATGCAGCGGTATTTTTAGTTGGTTACAGACAAGATAACTTTTCAATTGGTTATAGCTATGATGCCACCATTTCAAGATTAGGTTCAACAGGTGGAGCTCATGAATTATCACTTTCATATACCTTCTCAGATTGGATAGAACCACGCAAAGCTCCACGCCCACGTAAAGGAGAATTGAAATGTCCTAAATTTTAAGGAAAAGGCTAAAGAGAAAGGTAGGAAGGAGAAAAGGGTGTAGGAATACAAAAACCCATTCTCCTTCCTACCTTTCTCTTTTTCCCATTCCTCCTCTCGCTTTATCCATTTTAGCACTTTGAAAAGTGTCTTTAAATCGCTAAATTTGTTTAAAAGGCTTTTCCTTACCAAACATTTTAAACATTTACAACTTGACCTTTCAGGATTTTAATTTTGACGAAAAACTTTTAGATGGCTTGTATTCAATGGGTTACAGCAAACCTACGCCTATCCAATCACAAGCTATTCCTTTGATACAAACTGGTAAAGACTTAATTGCGTGTGCCCAAACGGGTACGGGTAAAACGGCGGCTTTTCTATTACCTATCCTAAATAAAATCATCAATACGCCTGAAGATAAAAGGCGTTTGAATACGCTCATTATTTCACCAACTCGTGAATTAGCAACACAAATTGACAATCAGGTTGAAGGTTTGGGGTATTTCACGGGGGTTAGTTCCATTTCTATTTATGGTGGAGGCGACGGTGCAGCATGGAATCAGCAACGAAAAGCCTTAGAAGAAGGAGCAGAAATTATCATTGCAACGCCAGGACGATTGATTGCTATTTTGCAAATGGGAGCGATAGATTTTTCTCATTTACAACATCTGATTTTGGATGAAGCTGACCGTATGCTGGACATGGGTTTTTATGATGATATTCTCAAAATCATTAAATATTTACCCATCAAACGCCAGACACTACTTTTCTCGGCAACGATGCCTCCCAAAATTAGAAAATTAGCTCATAGTATTTTGGTTGAACCTGAGCAGTTGAATATTGCTATTTCAAAGCCATCAGCAGGCATTTTACAGCAAGCATATTTGGTTTATGATACTCAGAAAATTGCCTTATTAACGCATATTTTGAAAGAAAACAATTGGGGGAGTGTCATTATTTTTGCATCAACCAAAGAAAGCGTTAAGAAATTAGATACCGAATTGCATAAAATTGGACTGAAAACAAAAGCTTTTCACTCAGATTTGGAGCAGAAAGAAAGGGAAGAAATCATGCGAGATTTTAAAGCAAAATCTCTTCAAATATTAATTGGAACAGATATTCTTTCTCGTGGAATTGACGTAGAAGGAATCAGCTTAGTCATTAATTTTAATACTCCTCACGACCCCGAAGATTATATTCACCGCATCGGAAGAACTGCCAGAGCCGAAACTACGGGAACTGCCATTACGTTTATCAACGACAAAGACCAACGTAAATTTGCAGCCATTGAAGAACTCATCGAAAGAGAAATACCTAAACTTTCATTACCCGCAGGCATGGGCGATGCTCCAACCTATCAACCACAAAAAAGAGTAAGTTCTGGTGTCATTCATAAGAAAAAAACGTATCACAAAAAGAAGACAGGGACAAATACGGTGAAGAAAAGTTAATCAAAAAGTATTGAGTCCTAAGTAAGAAGTAATGGGAATTTCCTTGATAGGCAATTCCCATTACTTCTTACTTAGGACTTTTTATAATTTCATACTCTAATTTTCTACGGCAATTGATACTTCTGAAAAAACGCCCAAATCAAATCATTCGCATTAATTGCCGTTGATGGAGCATCAGCCGCTGTTCTATTATGCAAGCCACCAGGCCATGAATGTCCTCCGTCGTAAGTGAGATAAAACTCTATACTACTATTATTACAACTTCCCCATTTGGTAATTGAATATTTGGTAAAATTAGTCACGGTTTTAGTAGTTGTATTACATCCATTATTGGCAACCCAAGTATTTAATCCATTCTGAATTGGAGGAAAATAAAATCCAAAAATTCCAATTCCGCCACCCATTGGCACTTTTTCATCTAATTCTGAATGTATTTGTAAAATCGGCACAGGTCTTGAAGGTTTACAAGGTTGCGTAGTTGCCTGTGTTCCTGCCACTGGAGCAATTGCCGCAATTTTATTAGAAAGTTCACAAGCTAAACGATAAGACATCATTGCACCGTTCGACATCCCTGTTGCATAAACCTTCTTTGGGTTGATTTTGGGATATTTCTTCAATAATTCATCAATCAATAGACTGATAAACTTTACATCATCAATTTTTTTCTCTACGGCATAGTCACAACAAGTACCTGCATTCCAAGTTCTTGCACCCAAAGCCCCATCACTTTGTACTCCTTCTGGATACACAATGACAAATTTAGCACTATTGGCTTTTTCTGTCAGTAAATAATCGCTTTCCATTTGTGAGGCTTTTCCACCTCCTCCATGTAGGGCAAGCACCAATGAAAAACCAGTTGATTCGTCATAATTGGGAGGTAAATTAATCAAGTAGGTTCGTAATCTACCATCAACAGTCATACTTCCTTCTACTCTCAAGGTAGTAGGCGTTGGGTTTGTAGAGTTTGCTTTGTTGCAGCCTGTAAGTAACATCATAAGGCTTACAATAGATAAGAGTATTTGTTTCATCTGAGGGTTTAAATTATGTTTTGTGGATTAGACTTTGCTTTGTGTCAAAAGTTTATTTTAATAAGATAACTTTTGCAATTATCAGGCGAGATTTGACATTTTGTCTTCTAAAAATCAAAACATAAACGAATCTCTAACACACTTAGTAAAAGCCAAATTGTATATTTGTAATCATATTCACAAACTCCTGCCGTATGTTCGTACTTACAGAAACCAACTCAATAGCCAACCATTTTATGGCAGAATTGCGAGATGTAACTATTCAAAATGACTCGATGCGTTTCCGTAAAAACATGGAACGTCTGGGAGAAATTTTAGCTTACGAAATCTCCAAATTGCTTCCGTACCAACCCGCAACGGTGCAAACACCTTTGGCAATTGCTACTACGCATTTATTGAGTCAACAACCTGTTTTAGTAACTATTTTACGAGCAAGTTTACCTTTTCATCAAGGTTTTTTAAATGTTTTTGACAAAGCAGAAAATGCTTTTATCGGAGCATATCGTGGCAAACATCGTGCCGATGAAACTTTTGATATACAAATGGATTATTTAGCCTGTCCAGATTTGAGCGACAAAACCATCATTATGATTGACCCCATGTTGGCAACGGGAAAATCACTTTTAAAATCCTACGAAGCATTATTGGCTCACGGAAAACCTGCCAGAACTATCATTGTATCAGCAATTGCTGCTCCTGAAGGCGTTAAATTCCTACAAGAAAACTTGCCAAATACTGAGTTATTTCTTGGAACAATTGACGAAAAACTAAATAGTAAATACTACATTGTTCCAGGTTTGGGAGATGCTGGTGATTTGGCTTATGGAGAGAAATTATAAAGTAACACAGACTTCAGTCTGTAAGTATTAAAGTACAGACTGAAGTCTGTGTTACTTATTCACATACATCTAAAACAAAAAATGAAACCCACATTTCAATCAAATTCTCGCCTTGAACTTGCAGACCAGTACGTTCGTTTTACTAACAAAAATGTATTTCTGACGGGTAAAGCAGGAACTGGCAAAACGACTTTTCTCAAAAATATCAAGGCAAAATCGCCCAAACGCATTGTAATTGTTGCCCCAACGGGCGTAGCAGCCATTAATGCTGGAGGTGTGACGATTCACTCGTTTTTTCAACTTTCTTTTGGCCCTAATATTCCCGACAACAAACCCGCCGAGAGAAGAATTAGTAATGAAAAAATCAAAGCAATAAAAGCCATTGACCTTTTGGTAATTGATGAAATTAGTATGGTGCGAGCCGACGTTTTGGATGCCATTGATGAAGTGCTTCGTCGATACCGAAACCGTAATTTGCCCTTTGGCGGTGTTCAACTACTCATGATTGGCGACTTGCACCAACTTTCGCCTGTGATAAAAGAAGATGAATGGGACTTACTCCGCCCTTATTATCAAAGCGTATATTTCTTTGAAAGTAAGGCACTTGCACAGAGTCAGTTCATTACTATTGAGCTAACGCATATTTTCCGACAAGCCGATGAACAATTTATCGACCTCCTCAATAAAGTTCGTGATAAGAAATTGGATGCTGACAGTACACGCTTGTTGAACTCTCGGTACATTCCAAATTTTCAATACCCAGATGATGAAAAGTACATTACGCTGACCAGTCACAACCGAGCCGCAGCCAATATCAATGCGATAAAATTGAGTGAATTGAAGGGAAAAACATATACTTTCACGGCTGAAATTACCGACGATTTTCCAGAAAGTATGTATCCAAACGAACTGAATTTGGAGCTAAAAGTAGGTGCTCAAGTCATGTTTGTAAAAAACGATTCCAATCTTGAAAAACGATATTTTAACGGAAAATTAGGCGAAATAACCGATATTGACGAAGAGTTAATTTGGGTAAAATGCCCCAATGAAAAGGAATTAATCATTGTTTCAAAAGTCAGTTGGGACAATATCAAATACGTTTTGGACGATTCCAAAACCATGCAAGAACACACGATTGGTACATTTAGTCAATTTCCTATCAAAACCGCATGGGCAATTACCATTCATAAAAGTCAAGGCTTAACCTTTGATAGAGCCATTATTGATGCCGCTTCGTCATTCGCACACGGGCAAGTTTATGTGGCATTGAGTCGTTGCAAAACCTTTGAAGGTTTGGTTCTTAGCACGCCCATCACACCCGAAAGCGTAAAATCAGATAGTACCATTGCCGTTTTTGACCAAGAAGCGGACAAACAAGATTTATCAGATTTAGCTTTGGTAGAAGCCAAAAAACGCACGCAAAGCGACTGGATTTTGGATTTATTTGATTTCAAGGCTGTTAAAATTGGCTTGCATTATCTTCACCAAAATCTCGAACCAGTCAAAGACCAATTTGCCAATAGCACTTTTGAAAATGTTACATCTATTTTAGAAAATTACAACGTTGAAATTGATACCATAATTGAAAAATTCAGAAGGCAGTTAGAATTTTTGATGGCACAAACTGACTTGCCCGAAGAAAATGAAGAATTGCAAGAAAGAATCAAAAAAGGAAGCGTTTACATTGCCAATAAATTACAAGAATCGGCTTATAACACCCTCAAAAACATTGATTTAGCTTGCGACAACAAAGAAACAAGAAACAATGTTTCAAAGCTTTGGGAGCAGAGTTTAAAGAATACTTTTGAGAAATTAATGCTCTTAAAAAGCAATCAACAGGGCTTTGATTCAACCCTTTATTTAACCACAAAAGCCAATATTACCCTTGATTTTGAAGCAGAAAAAGCAAGATTATTTAGAAGTCAAAAAACAACTGAAACGAGTGGAAGCAGTACCGATTTATTCAATCTGTTGAGAGTTTGGCGAGATAGCGTTGCCAACGACAAAAACATTGAAAAATACATGGTTTTAGCACAAAAAGCCCTGCAAAGTTTAGCAGATGAAATGCCCAGAAATAAGGCTAATTTAGCTAAAATCAGCGGTTTAGGAAAAATAAAAGTACAACAATTTGGCGATGAAATTTTAGACATCATCAACGAGTTTTGTGAGACAAACGGCATTGAAACCAGTAACATTGTAAGAGAAAATAAACCAGTCAAGAAAGCTATCGTAAAAGGTTCGACGCATGAGTTGAGTTACAATTATTTCAAAGAAGGAAAAACCATTACACAAATTGCCGAAATACGGAATTTGTCCGCATCCACGATTGAAGGGCATCTTGGAGAATTCGTTAAAAAAGGACTTTTGGAAGTGAGTGATATTATGGATAATCAAAAAATTAAAACTATTCGAGAATTCATGTTGGAAAATCCCGACTTGAAAGGTTCTGCTTTAAAAGAGGCTTTAGGAGCAGATTATAGCTACGGAGAAATCCGTTTGGTGGGTGCTTCAATCGGTGCTGACTGAGTTAAAATGCTTGATTTTTAGCTTTATATTTGTGAAATAACAACAAGAAAATGAACGAAACTTTCAATAATTTACCCGAAAAACGCCAGTCACAATTAATGGCTTTTGACCGCCTTCTGACTATCATGGATGAACTCCGTGAGCAATGTCCGTGGGATAAAAAACAGACCATCGAAAGTCTAAGACACCTAACCATTGAAGAAACTTACGAGCTTTCGGATGCCATTATGGAAGGCGATATGCAGGAAATCAAGAAGGAAATTGGCGATATTATGCTCCATTTGGTGTTTTATTCAAAGATTGCTTCGGAGACAAATACTTTTGACGTTGCCGATGTGTTGAATGCCATTTGCGAAAAACTCATCCACCGTCACCCGCACATATACGGCGATGTGAAAGTTGAAAACGAGCAAGAAGTTAAGCAAAATTGGGAAGCCATTAAACTTAAAGAAGGTGGCGGGAATAAATCAGTTTTGGGAGGCGTGCCTGCTTCTTTGCCAGCTTTGGTAAAAGCCATGCGAATTCAAGAAAAAGCTCGTGGTGCGGGTTTTGACTGGGAAGAAAAATCGCAAGTTTGGGAGAAAGTAGAGGAAGAAATGGAGGAATTCAAAAATGAATTTAATGTTGTGGATAACGAAGCCATCAATGTGGAAAAAGCCGAAGGAGAATTTGGGGATTTACTGTTTTCATTGGTCAATTATGCCCGTTTTATCAACATCAACGTAGAAACGGCTTTAGAACGCACCAATAAAAAATTCATCAAACGCTTCAATCATTTAGAATCAAGAGCAAAAGAATTAGGCAAAACCCTACCCGAAATGACTTTGGCTGAAATGGATGTGTATTGGGAAGAGGCGAAGCGGTTGTAGTTTTTTATACAATAAGAGAATTACTACGACAACGATAATACATTGAAGAGCTATGCGTATGAAAACAATACAAAAATTACGACAAAACATTCTTAAATTAAAGAGGTAAGTAAGAATAACAAATTAATTAATAATATTAAATATTGTCATCATGACGTAGGGGCGTATCGCATACGCCCAAAAAGTCGAGATGTGGGCGTATGCGATACGCCCCTACACAATATCAATTTATTTATTCCAAATACTTAACAACCAATAACTGATAACCAATAACGAATAACTGAAGCATGACTTTCGATATACAAACAACTGACCCCAATTCTAAAGCAAGAGTAGGAGTTATCACTACCGACCACGGACAAATTCAAACACCAATCTTTATGCCTGTGGGAACAGCAGGTTCTGTAAAAGCGGTACATCAAAGAGAACTTAAAGAGGATATTAATGCCCAAATTATTTTAGGGAATACTTACCATTTATACCTTCGTCCGACACTGGATATTATTGAAAAAGCTGGTGGATTACATAAATTCAATGGTTGGGATAGACCCATTTTAACGGATTCGGGAGGTTATCAAGTTTATTCATTGGCAGGCACTGGGCGTAAGATTAAAGAAGAAGGCGTTACTTTCAAATCTCATATTGACGGCTCGACACACTTTTTTACTCCCGAAGGGGTTATGGATATTCAGCGAACCATTGGAGCTGATATTATGATGGCATTTGATGAATGTACACCTTATCCTTGTGAATATGGATACGCTCGTGAATCCATGGAAATGACTCACCGTTGGCTTAAGCGTTGTTGCGACCATTTCGATAAAACTGAACCTAAATACGGTTATAGCCAGACGCTCTTTCCAATTGTGCAAGGTAGTGTCTATAAGGACTTAAGAGTAAAATCGGCCGAAGTTATCGCCAGTTTTGAAAGAGAGGGAAATGCTATCGGAGGTTTATCCGTTGGTGAACCCGCCGAAATGATGTATGAAATGACCGATATGGTAACGGATATTTTACCGAAAGATAAACCACGCTATCTGATGGGCGTTGGTACACCTGCAAATATTTTAGAAGGAATTGCTTTAGGTATTGATATGTTTGACTGTGTAATGCCAACCCGTAATGCCCGTAATGGAATGTTGTTTACCACTGAAGGTACAATTAATATGAAAAACGAGAAATGGAAAGACGACTATTCTTCAATCGACTCAGGATTAAATAGTTACGTTAGCAATTTTTATACAAAAGCTTATGTAAGGCACCTGTTAAAAGCTGACGAAATGCTTGGAGCAATGATTTGTAGTGTTCATAATTTAACTTTTTATCTATGGTTAGTTCAACAAGCAAGAGAACAAATTATAGCAGGTACTTTCAGAGTTTGGAAAGACAAAATGGTTATAAAGCTGATGCAAAGACTGTAACCGCTTGATAACTCAATATTGTATAAAACCAAGAATTATCCCTACTTTTGCATATAATTTTTAACAAACTTAATCATTCAGAAAATTAAACCTGAAAATGACCCGTTTCAAAAAAAATACTCCGAAGATATTTTTATCTTTCCCCAAATTAGCATTCTTCCTATTATTGTCATTAACTACAATAAATGCTTTCTCACAGAAAACAAAAGTTGACGATTTAACTGACGAACAAGTTTCTGCATTTTTACAAAAGGCAAAAGATAGCGGCATGAGCGAAGCTCAAATAGAAAAAGCTGCCATTATGCAAGGATATACTCCTGCCGACGTAGCCAAAATGCGAGAAAGACTCAGTACTGTTCTCACAAACAAAGGTAAAATGACAAACGAGTCTGATATTTCGGTTGCTCGTAAAACTACTAAAACAAATGTTTATTCAGATAGTACCAATGCAGATAGCTTAAAAGTTATTCATAAAGCATCAAAAGTATTTGGTATGTCTATGTTTGCTGCTGGAAGTTTATCGTTTGAACCCGATTTAAGAATTGCAACTCCACGCAACTATCAATTAGGTCCAGATGATGAATTGAATATTGATATTTTCGGTAATGCCTTAGATAACTATAAAGTAAAAGTTAGTCCAGAAGGTACTGTAAGAATTCTGAATTTAAGTCCAATTTATGTCAATGGATTAACCATTGAATCGGCATCTGAAAGAATAGTGGGAAGACTTCGTCAACTTTATCAAGGTATCAATATGCCTGGAAGTGGCGTTTCTGCTCAAATTACATTAGGAAATGTTAGAAGTATTAAGGTAACGATTACTGGAGAAGTAGTCAAACCTGGCACATACACTGTTTCTTCTTTAGCGACCGTATTTAATGCTCTTTATGCTGCTGGTGGACCTTCCGAAAATGGTTCATTTCGTAATATTAGAGTGATTAGAGATAATAAAGTAGTTAGGATTTTAGATTTGTATGATTTTCTTCTACGTGCTGACCAAAAAGATAATATTCGTCTTCAAGACCAAGACATAATCAGAATTGCAGATTATGAAACTCGTGTTGAAATAGTAGGAGAAGTTAAACGTCCAATGATTTTTGAGGTTGAAAAAACAGAAACACTAAAAGACGTTTTACGTTTTGCAGGAGGTTTTACTGATAAAGCATATACCTACACAATTGGTTTGAGAAGAAATACAGCCAAAGAATTGAAGCTACTTAATATTACACAAGACGAAGTTGCAACCTTCATCCCTCAAAGAGGAGACAAATATACTATTGGTGAAATTTTGGAACGTTTTGAAAACAGAGTTCAAATTAATGGAGCGATTTTTAGAAGTGGAGAGTATGCTTTAGAATCAGGAGTTACTACAGTGAAGGAGCTTATCAAAAAAGCAGAAGGGCTAAAAGAAGATGCTTTCATGAATCGTGCAACGATAAATCGTCAAAAAGGAGATAGTGACCCACTTATCATCGCATTTGATTTAGGAAAACTTATGAAAGGCGAAATTGATGATATTCCATTAAAAAGAGAAGATGTAATTTTCATCAAAAGTATTAAAAACTTACGTGAAAAAAGACTAATCTCTATCAGTGGAGAAGTAAATAAACAAGGTAAATATGACTACGTTGATGGACTAACGCTTGCCGATGTAATTGTATTAGCTAATGGTTTTAATGATGGAGCAAGCTATGCAAAAATAGAATTAGCTCGCAGAGTAAAAGATGACACGTTAGGACTTGAACCCAATCAAGATGTAATCATAAAGTCATTTGATATTGATAAAGACCTTAAAATTAGCCCTTTAGATGCACAAACTATCATTCAGCCTTTTGATAAAATTTACGTCAGAAAAGCACCAAGATATGTAAATCAAAAAACAGTAGTTGTCGAGGGAGAAGTGAAGTTTCCTGGAGCTTTTACGATTAAAGATAAGAAACAAAGAATTACTGACTTAATCGAATTGGCGGGTGGACTAAAAGATGGTGCATTTGCTAAAGGAGCGAGTTTTAGTAGAGATAGCACAAAAATTGCCATCGACTTATCTATAATTCTAAAAAACCCAGAGGTTAAAGAAAATTTATTATTAATACAAGGTGATAAACTCTTTATCCCAAGAGAGTTAGAAACAATAAAACTTACAGGGGAATTATTAAATCCAGTATCAGTCCCTTTTCGTTCTAATTTAAGTATTCGAGATTATGTATCACAAGCAGGAGGTTTTACAGAGAATGCAGCCAAACGTAGAGTATTTGTAAAATATGCCAATGGATTTTCAGATAGAACAAAGACATTTTTATTTTTCACTACTTATCCAAAAGTAGAGCAAGGAGCAGAAATCATCGTTCCTTCTGTTGATAAAAGCGTTAATGAAAAACTATCTACCGCAGAAAAAGTAGCCATTTTAGGAGGAATATCTTCTATTTCTTTAATTGTCATCAACATTCTTAATGCTTTAAAATAATTACTAATCAATTGGAAACGAATCAACTACAAAATAATGACGCTGAAATGACCATTGATATTAGTAAAATATTCAATGTCATTTCAAGGAAAAAGTGGACAATTTTAATTGTCACAATTATATCCGCATTACTCGGAATATTTATTGCCATTAATATTCCAAATGAATATTCTTCGCAGGTACAAATACTTCCAGAATTGGAGTCTAAAGATGGTGCTGGTGGACTTAGCAAATTTAAGTCTTTGGCAGGTTTAGCAGGCGTTGATTTAGGTAGTTTAAGCTCAACAGAAGCTGTTCGTCCAGATTTATATCCAAATATTATCCAAAGTACACCTTTTCTAATGGATGTATTAAATCTTGAGATTTTCGTTTCAAAATATAAACGAAAAATGACAATGAGTGCCTTCTTGGAAGAGAATAAAAAACAGGAATTGGCAACTAAAATCTTTGGAGAATCCGAAGATAGCGATAAAGATATGCCAGTGATTAATTCAAAAAACATTCCTCTCGAAACAATTCACCTTAATAAAAAACAAGATAATCTTATTAAGGATTTACAAAAACGAGTAGGTGCTACTTTAGACAAAAAAACAGGTGTAATCAGTATTTCTGCGAAAATGCAAGACCCAGTTATTGCAGCTACTATTGTTCGTTATTGCCAAGATTATTTGACTGATTATGTGGTGAATTATCGTACAGAGAAGACGTTAAAAGATATTAAGTTTTTAGAAGAAAGGTTAAATGAAGCTAAAAGAAGATATGACAATGCTCTATTCTCTTACTCAAGTTATCAAGACCGCAATAAAAGTTTGTTCTTGAATATTGCTAAAGACGAAGGGAAAAAGCTTCAATATGAAGTAGATTTATCGTATAATCTTTACTCTGAACTGGCAAAACAGTTGGAAGAAGCAAAAATTAAAGTTCATCGTGAAACACCAATCTTTAAAGTACTTGAACCAGCCCAAATCCCAGTAAAGAAGAGCGAACCTAAGCGTTCGGTTATGGTTTTAGGATTTGCGTTTTTAGGATTAATTCTTTCTATATTTGTTGTTTTGGCAAGAAATTATAAGGAATTAGGTTTCTTAGGATAATTCAAAAGAAAGCGTTTTCTACCACCTTTCGTGAAGTTTAAAAATATCATACAAAATATTGGAGCCAACCTTCTGACTGCTATACTCGGACTGGTTGGCTCTATTATTTTAGCCCGTTGGTTAGGTCCAAGCCAACGTGGAGTCTTTGCAGCAATCATTCTCATTCCAGCTATCTTACAGTATTTTGTTAATTTCGGACTTTCATCAGCTACGGTATATTTCTCGGCAAAACCCAACATCAACAAACATAGTCTTTGGAATAGTCTCATCATTATTGGCTCAGTTCAGAGTCTTATCGGGATGTTACTGGGTTGGGAAATTATTGAAATTTATCTTCAAAAATATCCTCCCAACATCATTCAATTAGGACATCTGTATTTACTAACAATTCCATTGGGCTTGGTGGGAATGTATGCCAACTATATGCTTCAAGGAGGAGCGTTTTTTAGGATAACCAATATGTTGAAATGTATTGTTCCAACAGGATATTGTTTGGGCATTATTGTCTTAAAAATTGGCAATGTATTGTCTATTACAAATCTCGTTTATCTACAAATCTTATTCCAATCTTGTTTTTTCGTCATTACTTTTTACTTTCTGTATCGGTTAATTCTTCATCATTTCTCGGTTCAATACGAATCTCAACATACTCGTGAATTACTAAAATATGGTGCAAAAGTCTGGTTTGGTGATGTGGCCCAATTAGCCAACTCCAGAATTGACCAGTTCTTAATTGGTGGTTTTTTCAACAGCCATGATTTAGGTATTTACACCGTAGCATCAAGCGTAGCAGGTTTTACAGGAGTTTTTGCCAATGCAGTCAGAACGATTATTGTTCCAACAGTAACAGGAAAAGAAACGCTAAAAGAACAAATTAAAAGTACACTTATCTTATTTAAACCATACTGGATTTTTAGTCTAACTTTTCACATCCTATTTGCTTTGAGCCTCGACGTTGTAATACCTTTTGTCTTTGGTTCTGTATATGCTGAATCAATCACTATTTGTCAACTATTAATTATTGGCAGTATATTTATTAATGCCAAAACTGTTTTGGCAGGAGGTATTCAGGGCATGGGATTTCCAGAAGTCATTAGCATTGTAGAACTTTCAGGAATGCTTATTTCTTTGATTTCAAGCTACTTACTCATAGAATCAATGAGGTTAATTGGTATATCAATCGCTATCTCTTTTGCCTATTTTGGGCAATTTATAGGGCTTGTTTTCTTCTGTAATAAAAAAGGAATTCATTATAAAAATTTATTATTTACTTCTAAAAAGGAAATAAACTATTATCTTAGAAGATTGAAAAATATCATTCTACGAATACAATGAAAACTTTATTATTAGCTCGACCAGACCATTCTATTAATTTATATAGCCGTCTTAGTCAACAATCTGACCTTCATATACAATATCATACCTTTGGCGTTTTCAAAAAGAATTCCTTGCTCAACAAATGGAAGCCTTACGTAAAAACGGTTGATTCCAGCGTTGATATTTCATACCAATTTACAGCTTTTCATAGGCTTTTACATTTCCTTCAAAAACGTTTTCCATTTGATTATTACAAAATAGAAAACCAAATCTCTGAATATTTTTATCGTAATATCCTTGAAAAACAAACGGATAAAGTTGACATCATTCATTATTGGCCTGTTTACTGTTATAGAGCTATTGAATCCTTCAAAACGTCAAACCCGCAAACGAAACTACTTGCTGACGTGTATGCCACTCACCCTGACTATGCTTGTGAACTTCTTGAACCTGAGTATAATCAACTGGGATTATCATTCAAACAATCACATTTTTACAAGAGTAGAGAACGAGATATAGCCTCTCTCGAAACTGCCGAAAACATTGTTGTTCCATCTGAATATTTGGCTCAAATTTATAGGCAATATTTACCTCAAGCAAATGTTTTTATAGCAAGTTTTGGACTTCAAATTACTCCTCAAACAAAAGAAAGAAGAGGATATTTCAGGGCATTTGGCGAACCACTAAAACTTGTTTTTACAGGAAAAATTTCTATTGAAAAGGGCTGTACATACCTTTTTGAAGCAATGAAACAATTACCTTCAAAGAATTTTTCATTGGATGTAATCGGTGAAATAGAGCCTTCTCAATATTCGATTTTCAAGAAATATCGACACGTTTCCAATATCCGTTTTTTAGGAAAAATCCCAAATACAGAACTATTAGCTATTTTGTCGAGCTACCATGTTTTTATAATGCCAAGCCTCAGCGATGCTTACTCATTGGCGGTTTCAGAAGCATTGTCAAGCAATATTCCAGTTATTGTGACAGAAAATGTGGGCAATAAAGATGATGTTCTAAAATATAAAGTTGGAGAAGTTTGTAAAGCAAAGTGTACCGAGTCTCTTTTAAAATCCATCATTTCAATGTGTTATGAAGAATACAGACAATTATTAAAGTCGAATATTAAACACTTTTTACAAGAAAATGAAAGATATGGATATGCTCAACAAGTCTTGAATATTTACCAAACACTTGTTTCAAACACGCAAATCATGTCTTGAAAATCAAAGTTTTAGCATAAAACACGTTTAAAATTTACGTTTTAGTTCTCTCCTACAATTATTACTTTTTTCTAATAATTGCCTTTAAAAATTATCCACTACGCAATTAACCACTAATGAAAGAGAGTTTATTTTTTGCTTTTAGCATAGATATAACCGTACTGTTGGTATGCTCATTTTTGCTTTTCCGATATGCAAAATTGTCGATATATCACCCCGCTCCTACCTATTTAGTTTTTCATTTCTTTACTTTTTCTGCTCGACTTTTCTTTCTAATTAATGGTGCAAACGTATTTTTAGGCGAACAAAGCGACTATTTCTCTGTCATAGAAAGTCATGAAATTGTGAGAGCAACTATATTAGCAGATATTGGTTTTGTGTCTATGACTGTCGCTTGGATTATAGAAGCCAATCGCATCCCAAAGGGTTTTTCTGAGAAATCTGCCATTTTAATAGATAAACTTGTCTTAAAAACTATACTAAGTTTTACCATTCCAATAGGTATTTGGGGGATTTTCTCCCAACTCTACATTCCATTTTTAGGCAAAGCTCAATTAGATTTTGGGCTTTGGCAAGACTCTTCGTATATCGCTAATACCCAAAATTGGGTAATTTTAAGTTGCTTGATTTTAGTGTTT
Source organism: Arcicella sp. LKC2W (assembly GCF_034931005.1). Lineage (NCBI taxonomy): Bacteria > Pseudomonadati > Bacteroidota > Cytophagia > Cytophagales > Flectobacillaceae > Arcicella > Arcicella sp. LKC2W. Next base: position 45,976 of record NZ_JAYGIN010000012.1, on the reverse strand, counting down.
TATTACGGTTTTCAGAAGCCATTTTTGTACATAATTGGCGTTTGTTTATTTATTCTTGCTTTCCAAGGACAACATCGTTATCGAATTTTAACACCTTGTATATTTCTCCTTTTTTTGTATTTATATCGTCAAAAACGAAATTGGATTTCTCTAAGATTCGCCATTTTGATTTTAGTTGGAGTTGTCATTTTCTTACCCCTCAAATACGTTGGCAAACTCATTCAACAAGGAGCAAATCTGAGCGACTTAATCGAGTTTTCTTTGGAATATCAGGAGAGTTTTGGCATTGGAGCAAATGCTGACTTTTCGTTTTTAGATATGTATTCGTCTATTCTGACATTGATAGACCAGCACGATAGTTTTTATTATGGCTCAACGTATTTTACGCTATTATTAGCTCCAATTCCACGACCATTTTGGGAAGATAAACCGTCTTTAATGCAATGGATGACAGATATTTCTACACCATCCAGAAATCTTAGAGAATTAGGAGCTGTCGCTACCATTTATGGCGAATCTTACGCAAATTTTGGGTATTTAGGCATTCTTATCATTCCATTTTTATTCGCCAAATGCTCTGCTCGTTGGTACAATAGTATTAAAAAAGCTCATTATCAATCAGTTAGCTTATTCCTCTATTTATATTTCATGGCAATTTTAGTTCAAGTTTATCGAGACGGAATAAACGCCATTTTCATGTTTTTATCAGTCTATAATATGCCTGGATTTTTTGTTTGTGCTTTAAGTTTCACTAAAAAGATTTCTATAACCACCTAATTATTAAACAACCGCTATTATCAAAACGTCTCTACATATTTGGATGAATATGCCAAGCCATTATCAAAATGATTTATTCACTGAGCTATCAAAATACTATGATGAGTTCGAGGTTATTTATGCTGATACACATGATGATTCACGCAAAAATCTCGGCTGGAATTTTGAAAATGAACAGATTTTTAACTCAAAAACCATCGGGCGAGATTTAGCCATTTGGCAAATTATTCCATATATTTTCAAAAATCGTAAATCAACACATATCGTAAATGGCATTTGGGCAGAAAGTCTTTTCTTCTTTGTTATTATCCTACTGAATCTGTTTCAAGCCAATTTTTTGATATATTCCGAAGCTCCCAATCCTTTTAAAAGTCGAAGTTTTTTGAAGAAAATCATTCTCTGCTTTGGGTTCATTCCAATTTCTAAACGCTTGATTTTTAAAGCAAAAGGAATTTTAGCCATTTCCATTTTTGCCTCAAACTATTATAAAAATTTGGGAATTAATGACCCAAGAATATATCGTTTTGGATATTTTCAGAAACACAAAACGTCGCTAAAATTAAACGCCAAAAAGTCTTATTTCTCATTGATTTTTATAGGACAATTAATTGAAAGAAAAGGTATTTTCACTTTGTTAGAAGCAATTGAAAAGCTTTTTGAAACACACCAATCGTTTCATCTTTCAATAATTGGAAGTGGGATTTTGAAAGGCGATATTCAGCATTTCATCAAGACAAAAAACTTACAAAATGTAGTTGAACTTTTGGGCGTAATTGACTACCAAAATGTACCAAAACACATTGCTAAAGCAGATTTATTGATTCTTCCATCTATTTTTGACGGTTGGGGAATTGTGGTAAATGAAGCATTGCAAAGCGGCATTCCAGCATTAGTTTCTGACCAATGTGGAGCTAAAGAATTAATTATAAATGAGAAAAATGGACTAATCTTCGAGGCAAATAATGTGAATGACCTTGCAGAAAAATTGGCAAGATTCTTCGAATTATCTGCTCTCAAAAAGTTGGAAATGACAGAAGAAGTACGAAAAATAAATCAAAATATTAACATTCAAATCGTCACGAAATATTTAGTTACGTGTATCGCCCATTCTTTAAATCAAAATTCTATAAAACCTACTGCACCTTGGCTCAAATGAATGATAAAGAAATTTTATTAATTGGTATTCTTCCGCCACCCATCAATGGACAAACTATTGCTTTTCAGAGTCTTAGCAGTCAATTACCTTGCGAAATTTTAACATTAAGTGGCAAAAGACATGAAAATTTCATTGGCGTTTTAGGCAAAATTTGGATTTATATTGGGCTTTTAGCAAGGTTATTTTTAAAACTTATTCAGAAAAAGTATGTGGTTTATCATACCATTTCACAGTCGAAAGAAGGTTTTTTAAGAGATTTTCCCATCGTGATTTTATCAAAAATATTTGGAAGTAAGGTTGTATTACACATTCACGGAGGGAATTATGATAATTTTTACAACACTCAAAATATTATTATTCAAAAGCTGATTCTTAAAATGTTGGATTCGGCAAACTGTATTATTGTCCTCTCGGAAGGACTCAGAAAAATGCTTGACTTCGCTCCAACTTTAAATTCTAAAATCAAAGTTGTATTGAATGGATTATCATGGAGTACCAAAGGCAAACACCTGAATATCAAAACTTTGCCTTCAAATCCTAAAACACCCATTAAAATTTTATTTCTATCCAATCTTATCGAATCAAAAGGATATTGGAGTGTTTTAGAAACCATTGAAATCTTAATAAATCAATTCAAAATCAACATTCATGCTGATTTTTGTGGTGAATTTATCCATTATGACGATGCCATTCGCTTTGAAAATGCAAGCGATGCTGAACGCCATTTTTTTGATTTTATTTCAAAACATAAATTAACTAATCATGTAAAATATCATGGTATTGTTGGGGAGAAAACTAAAAAAGAATTACTCAAAAATGCTCATTTTTTCATTCTTCCAACTCACTATAAAAATGAAGGACAACCCATTGCAATCATTGAAGCGATGGCGTATAGTTGTGTGGTTTTAACGACAAATTATCGTGGAATTTCTGAAATGATTGAGCATAATGAATCGGGCGTTTTTGTAGCATATAACGACCCAAACTCTATCGTAAAGCAATTAAAAAACTTGATTGATTCTCCAAAAAAATTTAAAGAAATATCCTGTAATTCTTTACAAAATTTTCAAGAAAGATATACAAAAGAACATCATTTGAAACTACTCATTGATGTGATAAAACGCTATGCAAAACCCCAAAATGCCATTGACTTTCACTCTGAAACGGCTTTACAATTCCAAGAAAAGTACAAAAAGTCAGCACAATTCAAAGAGCGTTATAAAGTCTGGACAAAACTCTTTAACAAGTATATTCACCCTGATATGAGCGTATTAGATGTGGGTTGTGGCTCAGGGATTTTTAGTCATTATTTAGCCACTAAAAATTGTATAGTAACTGGAATTGATGGCTCTGAAAAAATGGTTAAAATATGCCGAAACAATTACGGTCAAGAGAATTACACACTTTCATTTCTACAAGATAATTTACCTTTTCAAAACCATTTAAAATATGCTAAAAAAGAGGTAATTATTTGCTCAAGTGTATTAGAATATTTATGTGATTATAAGAACGTTATCGCTCAATTTCCTCAAATATTAAACGACAATGGCATTCTGATTATATCCATGCCAAATCAAGATTGTTGGTATCGAAAAATTGAAAAATATATCTTTAAAACTACGGGGAAACCAGACTATTTCCCACATCTCAAACAGGTTGTCAAGGCAGATATTTTCTCAAAAGAATTACTTGAATTAGGCTTTGAATTAAAAGAATTGCAATATTATCCAAACACCCATTTTTACACCAAACTCTTCCATTATATAGGCATACACAAAAAATATACGCACACCATTTTTGTGGGAGTATATCAATTAAACTCAAATCACTAATATGATAAAAATCCTAAACATTGTCGGTGTCAGACCCAATTTCATGAAGGTTGCTCCGCTACATCGTGCTTTTGAAAACTACCCCAAAATAATTTCCAAAATCGTTCACACAGGTCAGCATTATGACAACAATATGAGCGATGTCTTTTTTGAACAATTACAAATTCCTAAACCCGACTATTATTTGGGCATCGGCAGCGGTTCACATACGGAAGTTACAGCTAAAACCATGCTCGAATTTGAAAAGGTAATCTTAAGTGAAAAACCTGATTTGGTGGTAGTTGTGGGCGATGTAAGTGCAACGCTTGCCTGTGCATTGGTGGCTAAAAAATCACATATCCCAGTAGCTCATGTTGAGGCTGGTTTACGTAGTGGAGACAGTCTTATGCCTGAGGAAGTTAATAGAATGGTGGTGGACAAAATGGCTGATTATTTGTTTGTTACTGAAAAATCGGGGCTTGAAAATCTGAAACGTGATGGAATTTGCGACAAGAAAGTATTTTTTGTGGGCAATGTCATGATTGATTCTCTAAAATATTACCTCAAAAAAGCGAATCAAACTTCCATTTTGCAAGATTTAGGCATTCTGCGAAACAATTTCGTAATCGTAACCATGCACCGACCCACTAATGTAGATTCTGAAAAAGGACTAAATGCCATTTTGACAATCCTTGAAAATACGGTAAAACATCAAAAAGTCGTCTTCCCTATTCACCCAAGAACGGCTAAAAACATCAAAACTTTTGGACTTGAAACACGCCTAAATGCTATCAAAAACCTCATTTTAACCAAACCACAGGGATATTTAGAGTTTTTGCAGTTAATGAAAAATGCTTCGTTAATCATCACAGATTCGGGTGGAGTACAGGAAGAAACTACTTTTTTGCAAGTGCCATGTTTGACTTTTAGAGATACGACAGAACGCCCTGTAACCGTAGAAATGGGTACAAATCAGCTTTTGGATGACTTAAATCCACAGACGGTTCATGAAAAATTGATGGATATTTTGAAAGGAAAAACCTCAAAAGGACAAATTCCACCGCTTTGGGACGGTAAAACGGCTGAACGAATCGCTGAGATTTTAGTATCGAAATTTACGAAATAATAATTGGCACGCAGATAACGCAGATACCTTCGGCAACGCAGATTTTAATAGATTTTTTCTCAGAAATTTATTTTTTGAAGTTTTGAAAATCTGCAAAAATCTGCGTTGCCGAAGGCATCTGCGTCATCTGCGTGCTATTATCCTCCACTAACCAAATCATAAAATGAAACAACTCATTCAAAACCTAAGAACTGGCGAAACGAGTTTAGAAGAAATACCGATTCCGCAAGTAAAAAAAGGTTGTGTGTTGATAAAAACGCATCGAAGTTTGGTTTCATTAGGGACTGAAAAAATGCTTGTGGAGTTTGGAAAAGCTAATTTTATCAAAAAAGCACGCCAACAACCCGAGAAAGTCAAACAGGTTTTCGATAAAATAAAAACCGATGGTTTTCGTCCAACGGCTGAGTCAATTTTTAGAAAATTATCCGAACCTTTGCCTTTGGGATATTGTAACGTTGGTGAAATTATTGCTATTGGCGAAGGTGTAAATGAGTTCAATATTGGCGACCGTGTGGCTTCAAACGGGCATCATGCGGAAGTCGTTTGTGTGCCTAAAAATTTGGTTGCTAAAATTCCTCAAAATGTTACGGACGACGAAGCCACTTTTACCGTTGTCGGGGCAATTGCTTTGCAAGGAATTCGGCTCGTAAACCCAACTTTTGGCGAAACTGTTGCCGTAATTGGCTTAGGGTTAATCGGGCAACTCACCGCCGAATTATTACAAGCCAATGGTTGTGAGGTCATTGCGTTTGATATTGACCTCGAAAAGGTAGCTATCGCAACCGCCAGAGGAATCCAGGCTTTTATAGTTTCTGATGAAATCAATTCTGTAAAAATTACTCAAGAATTTACACAAAATATAGGGGTTGATGCCGTCATTATCACTGCTTCAACGCCTTCAAATGAGCTTATTTCTCAAGCCGCACAAATGTCTCGCAAACGTGGGCGTATTGTGCTGGTAGGCGTAGTTGGTTTAAATCTTCAACGAGCAGATTTTTACCAAAAAGAACTTTCATTTCAAGTTTCATGCTCGTATGGAGCAGGACGTTATGATGATAATTATGAGCAAAATGGGCAAGATTATCCCATTGGTTTTGTACGTTGGACGGTGAAACGAAATTTTGAAACCGTTTTAAATGCCATTTCAAAAAGAAGTTTAAATGTCAAATCATTGATTTCAGAAGCAATTGATTTTCAAGACTATAAACAAATTTACAACCATATTAGCAAGTCAAAATCTATTGCTTCAATTTTGAAATATCCAGAAAATATTGACCTTTCACAAACCAGTATTTGTTTACAAAACCACTCATTTCAACCTACTCAAAATGTTTTAGCAATTATCGGTTCTGGAAATTTCACAAAGGCGACAATTCTACCCAATTTAACCAAACTCAAAGCTAATATTAAGTATCTATCTTCCGCTTCGGGATTGTCGGGAACGTTGTTGGCGAAGAAATTTAGCGTTCATTATTCCACGACCAATAACAAAGATATTTTTAGAGATTCAGAAGTTTCTGCCGTCATCATCGCTACTCGCCACGATATGCACGCTCGTATGTGTATTGACGCTCTACGAGCAGAAAAACACGTTTTTGTCGAGAAACCTTTGGCTCTAAATCACGCAGAATTAGAAGAAATTATTGAGGCTTATCAACTATCTAACAAGACTTTAACGGTTGGTTTTAATCGTAGATTTTCGCCATTTTCTGTGGATTTAAAGACACAATTGGGCAATTCAAATATGCCAATAAACGTGATTATTACGGTGAATGCGGGGGAAATTCCAAAAAATCATTGGACACAAAATATGGGCGTTGGCGGTGGCAGAATCATCGGAGAAGCCTGCCATTTTATTGACTTAATCACTTATTTTTCAGGCAGTTTAGTGGAAAGTGTTATGATAAATTCAATGGGACAAAATCCTAAAGAAAATACCGATAATGCTACCATTTTGTTGAAATACAGCAACGGTTCAACAGGGGCAATTAACTATTTTGCAAATGGAAATAAGGCTTATTCCAAAGAAAGAATTGAGGTTTACTCGCAAGGAAAAACGTTGATTATTGATAATTTTCGGAAGTCAGAATACTTCGGAACAAAGGCTTCGGGAATGTCTCGCAGTCAAGATAAAGGTCATTTCAGCCAATTTGAGCTATTTTTAGAGCGAATTAACAACGGAGGCAAAGCCATTATTCCTATCGAAGAAATCATTAATACCTCAAAGGCAAGTCTGGCGGCAATAGAATCACTCAAACTTGGGACATGGGTAAAAATTTAATTTTTGACAAATACCGTTCACGCAATAAACTCTTCAAAATAAGCTACTAAGGCACATTTTTTGCTATAAATACGGGACAAGTATTTTAAAATCTAAATCAAATAGAAATGAATATCTTTCCGCCAAAGGATTGTTCATGGATTAAAGATTCTTTTAGGAAAAAAGCCGTGATTTTCGCCTCTTTTTTAGTGCTAATCAATCTTTCTGACATTGTAGCCCAATCATCAAACGAAGCAACATCGTTTGAAAAATCACTTATTTCAACTTCCGAAAAAAAATCAGAGAAGGCTCTTCGCAAATTGACAAAAGTCCTCAAATCTGATGCCAAAAGCAATTTCAATAAAACTTTACTTTTGGCAACAAAAAATAATTGGACTTTGCAGAAAACATTATCCGATGGCAGAACAATGGCTTTGCAGGGAATTGACGATGCTGAAAACCCCATTTATTATATCACACACGGACAAATTTCACCCTCCGCTTGTACTCGGACAAATTCACTTTACGCAGGCGGAAGTTTGGGCGTAAGTTTGAGTGGTGCAACTTCGGTAGTCAAAAATAAATTAGGGCTTTGGGATGGCGGATTGGTCAGAAGCACTCACCAAGAATTAGGTTTTAGCAGAATAACCCAAGTTGATTCACCTCCGTATTTAAACGAACACACAACCCATCTTGCGGGTATTCTTATCGGGACGGGCGTAAATAAACAAGCACGGGGCATGGCTTATGGTGGTAGCTTGAAAGTGTGGGACTTTGGCGATGATGTTTCAGAAATGGCTTTTGCTGCTAAAAGTCTATTGGTTTCAAATCATTCTTATGGCGTTTTGGCGGGATGGGTTTTTAATCCCGACCGCAACGGTATTGTTTTTAGAGACGACAATCTAAAATGGGAATGGTGGGGAGACACAACTATCTCAAAAACAGAGGATTATCGTTTTGGATTTTATGATAAAAAATCAAGCGACATTGATAAAATTGCATACAATGCTCCTTATTATCTCATCGTGAAATCGGCAGATAATAAACGAACAGAAAATGGCCCTCCCGCAGGAACGCCCTATTATTTCAGAAATACGAATGTAAAAAGTACCGTTTCGAGAAATAAAAATGACAGTTTTGATACCATTCCGATGGATGGAAATGCGAAAAATATCATTACCGTTGGAGCAATTGATGGGGGCGATGTTGTGCCAACCAAACCGACGGACATCAAAATGTCGGCATATAGTAGTTGGGGGCCAACCGACGACGGACGAATAAAACCCGATATTGTGGGTACAGGCGATGGGATTTTGTCAGCCTCTTCCAACAGTGACGATGCTTATACAACACTAAGTGGCACGTCGGTAGCCGCACCAAATGTTGCGGGTTCTTTGTTGCTTTTACAAGAATTTTACGCTCGTAAAAACTACGGATTTACGATGCGTTCTTCTACTTTGAAAGGTTTGGCTTTACATTCTGCTAATGAAGCAGGAACAACACAAGGCCCTGATTATCAATTTGGTTGGGGACTTTTAAATACTGAAAGAGCAGCTCAAATCATTGATAACAAAGACCAAAATCATTTTATTTCTGAAAGTCTTTTATATCAAAATTCTACAAATACCGTTCAAGTGATTGCTTCTGGAAAAAGTCCAATTACGGCTACTATTTGTTGGACAGACCCCGAAGCAACCGCAACAGAAGCCAAAGCTATAAATCTTAACAATCGTAAACCTAAGTTAATCAATGATTTAGATATTAGAATAAGTGATGGAACGACAATAAGTTACCCTTGGGTTTTGAATCCCGATGCACCGAGTCTGGGAGCAACACAAGGCGATAATTTTAGAGATAATATTGAGCAAATCTATATTGAAAAACCAGTAATTGGCAAAATTTATACTATTACCGTCAATCATAAAGGCTCATTACTAAAAGGTGACATTCAATATTATGCCCTGATTATCAGCGGAGTAAGCAGTACACCTTGTCAACTTTCAGCCTCAATTGCCTCCGCAGGTAATACTTCATTGTGTAAAGGTGCTGTAAAATTATTAACCAATTCTGGAACAAACCTTTCTTATGTTTGGAGTTGGAATGGACAAAAAATTCCTTTATCCAATGCCAATTCTTATCATCCAAAGGTGGCAGGAAACTATACGGTCACTATTACGCAAGGAAAATGTTCGGCAACATCACCTGCTATGATTGTGGAAAATGCCCAAACGCCAATTATATCCTCAGATAATGGCTCTAATATTTGTAATGCCAACATTAATCTAAGCGTAAAAAACCTTACGGGTACAGGCATCAAATATCAATGGTTACGCAATAATACAAACATTTCAAAAGCAACAAACGCAACATTAAATATCTCAGAAACGGGAAATTATACCATAAAAACAACACAAAATAGCTGTACGGCTACTTCGCTCCCATTCACAACTACAAGCTTGGGAAGTAGTATTGTAACTAAACCTTCCACAGGAAGGTATTTACTTATCAGTGGGCGTTCAACAATCATTCAGGCAGTTGTAACGGACAATTTACCCTATACTTTTCAATGGTTTAAAGATGGCGTGAAAATTCCAAATGCAACTCAAGCAAGCGTAAATACAAGCCAAGCAGGAAAATATACTGTTCAAATGACTTTGGGAAAATGTACCTCGACATCTGGTGCCGTGGAGTTCGTAAAAATAAATAATGCAAGAGTAATGACTTTTGATGACTTCATGCAAGATGCCGACCTCGAAGCCCTAACACTCTCACCCAATCCAACAAATGAGTGGTTAAAAATTCAGTATTCATCGAAACAAAACCTCTCGACTGAACCTTCGATAGAAATCATTAACCCATTAGGAATGAATATCTTATCTGATAAATTAGAAAAAATACAAGAGAATACCTTTACGAAAGAAATTAACGTAAAAAGTCTATCCACAGGAATGTATTTTGTGAGAATTATTGATGGAGAAAGGGTTTTGGTGAAGAAGTTTATTCGGGGAGAATAAATACGATATAAAAATAGCCAACGTTAAAACTTTGGCTATTTTTATATGATTCCTAATCACCCAATTTCTTATAACGAATACGTTTTGGCGTGGCATCGTTACCCAAACGTTTTCTACGGTTTTCTTCGTAATCAGAGAAATTACCTTCAAACCAATAAACTTGCGAATCACCTTCAAACGCTAAAATATGCGTGGCAATTCTATCCAAAAACCATCTATCATGGGAAATAACAACGGCACAACCACCAAAGTTTTCTAAAGCTTCTTCTAAAGCACGGAGCGTGTTTACGTCCAAGTCGTTGGTAGGTTCATCTAAAAGCAAAAGGTTTGCCCCTTCTTTCAACATCATCGCTAAATGCACACGGTTTCTTTCTCCACCCGATAGATTACCAATTTTCTTTTCTTGGTCGGCTCCGTTAAAATTGAATTTACTCACATACGCACGAGCATTCACTTGTCGCCCACCCAAAAGCGTCATTTCTGTTCCGCCCGAAACCAATTCAAAGACCGATTTATCAGCCGCTAATTGATTATGTTCTTGGTCAACATACGCCATTTGTACGGTTTCACCGACTTCAAATGTTCCTGCATCGGGTTGAACTTGCCCCGTAATGAGTTTGAAAAGCGTCGATTTACCCGCACCATTTGGCCCCACAATTCCCACAATTCCCGCAGGAGGTAATGAGAAATTCAGGTTTTCAAATAATAATTTATCTCCGTAAGCTTTAGTAACTCCTTGTACCTCAATTACTTTATTTCCTAATCTTGGCCCTGCTGGAATAAACAATTCTAATTTATCTTCTTTCTGACGGTTTTCTTCCGACATCAATTTATCATAAGCCTCTAAACGAGCTTTTGATTTCGACTGACGAGCTTTTGGCGACATTCTCACCCATTCCAATTCTCGTTGTAACGTTTTCTGACGACGTGATTCAGTCTTTTCTTCTTTCGCTAAACGATTTTGTTTCTGCTCCAACCATGAAGAATAATTTCCTTTCCACGGAATACCTTCGCCTCTATCCAATTCTAAAATCCAACCTGCTACGTTATCCAAAAAGTATCTATCGTGGGTTACGGCAATCACCGTTCCTTTGTATTGACGTAAATGTTCTTCTAACCAAAGTACCGACTCGGCATCCAAGTGGTTGGTAGGTTCATCCAATAAAAGTACGTCTGGTTCTTGCAACAATAAGCGACAAAGAGCCACACGACGTTTTTCACCACCCGAAAGATTGGCTACATTTTGGTCGGACGGAGGACAACGCAAAGCATCCATTGCACGCTCCAAACGAGTATCCAGTTCCCAAGCATTATGATGGTCAAGTTTCTCTTGAACAGTTCCTTGACGTTCTAATAGTTTATCAAAATCTGCATCTGGGTCGCCAAAAGCTTCGTTGATTTCATCAAATTCTTTCAACAAAGCAACCACTTCCGCAACGCCTTCTTCTACAATTTCTCTTACCGTTTTTGTTGGGTCAAGTTCTGGTTCTTGTTCCAACATTCCCACAGAATATCCCTGCGAAAATACAATATCACCCGTATAGCTTTTGTCTTTACCTGCGATGATGCGTAAAAGTGACGATTTACCCGAACCGTTCAAACCCAACACACCAATTTTTGCTCCGTAGAAGAAAGACAGGTAAATATTTTTTAAGATTTGTTTTTGAGGTGGAACGGTTTTAGAAACACGCTCCATCGAAAATATGATGGTTTCTTGACTCATTTGATTTTAAATATTTGTGTAGTTCAAAGATAGTACAAACATTAATGTACCCCAAATTTTGGGAAGAATCAAAGCCAGAGAAAATAACTAATTATTTAAACTCAGTCCCATTTGAATATTGCAACGTTCATAAGGAGTAGAATGTCCTACCACTTTTTGGAAACCCAATTTTTGATAAAGATTAATGGCAGGTTTTAAGATGGTATTGCTCTCTAAATAAATTTTGGAAGCTCCTAAGAATTTTGCCTTTTCGATAATGGCTTGCCCTAATAAAAAACCAATATTTTTTCCTTGTACGGTAGGAGAAACCGCCATTTTTGCCAATTCATAATCGTATTCGTGGTCGTCCATTTTAATCAAAGCACATACTCCTACGGGTTCATTTTTATACAGAGCAACTAAAATATGTCCTCCTTTTTCAAGAATGTACTCCTTTGGATTATCCAAAGCTTTATAGTCAGCTTCTTCCATTTTGAAATACTGAGCAATCCATTCTATGTTTAATGAACGAAAAGCATTGAGATATTTCGCTTCATAATCAACAAGCTGAACGTCTTTTGATTCTCTTATTTTTTTCTGTTCTTGAACTCTACGAAGCAACGTTTTTTGATTCAAAAGATATTCCCATTCTTCAATTGCTTTCCATAAATCGTGCGTTGTTTGGGCAAAAGTTTCTTCTATGGCACTGGTAACATCCAAATATTGATGTTCTATTTTTTCTGTAATAGCAATTCCTTCGGCAGAAAGACTAACCATATTTTTACGTCCATCTTTTTTATCTTTTGTCTCCAATATCAAACCCACCTTTACCATTTCAGAAATAATTTTACTTACGGAAGGCTGAGAATGACCAATTTCTTCGGCAATGTCTGTAATCGTTTTTTCTTGCCCTTTCGACAAAACATAAAACACAGGAAACCATTTAGGTTGAAAATCAATATCGTATAGTTTATAGACCTGTAAGGCATTTTCAGTTATTTGCTCGCTCAATCGGCGAAGCCTACTACCCAAAACCATTTTGCCAGTTTGATTGAAAAAATCCATATATTTCATTAGTTATATAATCAGTTATGTAAATTTATAAATAATTTTCTACTTAAAAAATTTCATACCTAAAAATTAAGACAAGCCTATTTTGAATGATGTCGCCAAATCCTGTGTTACTTCATAATCAAAACCATTCAAACGGGACTGAGGTTTTTTCCGTACCTTTGTGGTTAAATTAAGCGAATAAAATTTATGACTTTCGAGGATTTTGAACTCAACAGACAATTACTAAACGCCATCGAAGAGGCTGGTTATCAATCACCTACGCCAATTCAAGAACAAGCCATTCCCTTAGTTTTGGGAGGGCATGATGTGTTGGGTATTGCACAGACGGGTACGGGCAAAACTGCCGCTTACCTCCTCCCTATTTTGATGAAGGTCAAATACGCACAAGGAACGGATATGCGAGTGTTGATTCTCGCTCCTACTCGTGAGTTGGTGATGCAAATTGATGAGGCAATCAAGGCTTTAGCCAAATATACCGACCTACGCCACGTGGCTTTATACGGCGGTTTGGGACCAAAAACACAAATAGAAACGCTCCAAAAAGGTATTGATATAATTGTAGCAACACCAGGGCGATTCATGGATATTTATCTCAAAGGGGAAATTGGCGTAAAAGAACTAAAAACCCTCATTTTGGACGAAGCCGACAAAATGATGGATATGGGCTTTATGCCACAGATTCGGAAGATTTTAGAAGTAATTCCTTCTAAAAAACGCCAGAATTTGTTGTTTTCAGCAACCTTTCCTTTACGTGTTGAAAACCTCTCGCATGAGTTTTTGGAATTTCCACATAAAGTTGAAGTTTCGCCCCAAGCTACCACCGCCAGTATGGTAAAACAAAGTTTGTATCAAGTACCCAATTTCATGACAAAAATTAATCTTTTGGGAATGCTCATGCGTGACCACGAGCGATTTAATCGAACGATTATTTTTTGTAGAAGTAAGGAATATGCCGATAATATTTTTAAGTTTTTAGGACGAAAAGTCGTTGGTGAAAATAAGATTCGGGTGATTCATGCAAACAAAGGGCAAAATACTCGTATCAATTCAATGGAAGATTTCAAAGAAGGTAATATCCAAGTATTAGTTGCAACTGATGTAGCTTCAAGAGGCATTGATATTCAGATGGTTAGCCACGTAATCAACTTTGATGTTCCACTGATTTATGAAGACTATGTTCACAGAATTGGTCGTACTGGACGAGCAAATCAAACAGGAGAAGCCATCACTTTTATGACCGAGGCGGAAGAATATCACATCGGAAAAATTGAGAAAATCATCAAAATGACCATTCCACGTGAGCCACTTCCTGCTGATTTAGACGTTTTACAAACGCCATTTATTGAGCAACAAATCATGCTTCGTGAAATTGACGAACAACGCAAACGTGAAGACCCCACTTTTAAAGGTGCTTTCCATGAGAAAAAGGACTTCAAAGTAAAAGCAAAAGAGAAAGAGGTAAAAAATAAAAAACAGATTATTGCAGGCGGAAAAGAATCTCGAAAAGGGACTTTTGGCAAATCATCAAGTAGTAGCGGAGAAAGGAAAAACAGAGGTGCAAAAAAAGGTGGAAATAGTAGAAAAGGACGACAATAAGTTTAGTGGTGATTTAGTTAATTTATTGTAGTGGCTAATTGAACTGGTTAGTTATATTGTACCCAATTAATGATTTCACAATCCCTGTAAATCTATGTGTTCTATCTTCTCTACATGGTTTATTTTATTAACATTGAGGTAGGATAGAAAACATAGAATTTTAAACGTTTCGTTTTAGCAAAGCATTTTGTTGCAATAGTTAACACTAATATGAGTACAATTTAACTAACCAATTCAGCTCATAGCATTAGCTTAATCACGAATTAAAACAGGCTAATGCTATTAGCCACTACAAATTCTTATGACTTTAAAAAATATATTCCTTTTCATCTGCTTATTTCCAAGTGTGATTTTTGCTCAAGACGCAAAACAAAAAGATGCGTTACAAGAAGTCACTAAAACGGAAAAAGCTTTTGCCCAAATGTCTATCGACAAAGGCACAAAAAATGCTTTCTTGGAATTTTTGACGAAAGAATCTATCGTTTTTGAAAAAGGAATGCCTACAAATGGTTTAGAACATTGGCAAAAAACGGATTTCAAAGGCATTATCACTTGGCAACCAACCGTAGCTGAAATTTCGGGTTCGATGGATTTGGCTTATACGGTTGGCAATTGGCAATTTCATAATGAATTGGCGACTGATAAACCTGTTTCATTCGGGAGTTTTGTTACGCTTTGGAAAAAACAAATGGATAATTCATGGAAAGTTGCAATTGATGCAGGTCTTTCAAATCCAGAAATGAATGCAGAGAATACCACAGAATTGTATCCAACATTTAAACCAACGGAACTCAAAAATCAAATGGTTTTAGCCGAACGAATGGTTTTTATGAATGACCATTTTTATTGGAAAAATGCCAAATCATCACTTAATCCATTTGAGCCACATCTTGCCCAAAACGTAAGAATTTACCGCAAAAATCAGAAGCCAATCATCGGTAAGGAATTAGGAAAAGCTTTTTTGAAAAAGTCTTACGATAAAAATATTGTTTACACAGGTTTGAAAGCAATTTCTTCCAGTGCGGGCGACTTAGTTTGTGTTTACGGAGTAATTTCAGGAGCAGGAAAATTAGGAAATTATGTAAGAATTTGGAAGCAAGAAGCGAAGGATTCTTGGAAAATTGTAGTGGAAATGGTGGATATGTAATGTTGGTCTGCACCACGATTTTTTGGATTAATAGATTTTAAGACAAAAGGTTTCACTTAATATCAATCCTAAAATCCACCAATCTTTTAATCTTAATGTAAAAGAAAATGGGGTAAAAAGTTTTGATACTTTTTACCCCATTTTTATACTCATGAATTGTTAAATCACAACTCAGTCATTCACAAATCATTAAATAAACTACGCTAATTCAGCAATAACAGTTTCTCCACCCACAGGTCTATCTTCAAGATTTACTAAAATTTTCGCATCTAAAGGCAAGAAAATATCAATTCTTGAACCAAATTTGATAAAACCGAACTCTTTTCCTTGCTCAACAGCTTGTCCTTCCTTCACATACCAGCAAATTCTACGAGCCAAAGCACCTGCAATTTGACGGAAAAGAACCTCTGTTCCATTGGCGTGTTTGGTCACGATAGTCGTTCTTTCATTGTCTGTACTCGACTTTGGATGCCAAGCTACCAAGAACTTTCCTGGGTGATATTTGAAATAAGAAACAATTCCAGAAATTGGGTTGAAATTGATATGCACATTGATTGGTGACATAAAAATCGATACCTGACGACGTGGACCTTTGAAATATTCTGTTTCTACAACTTCCTCAATTACAACCACTTTACCATCGGCAGGAGCAATAATATGTTTGGGATTCTGAACCGTAGTACGTTTTGGAACACGGAAAAATTGAAGCACAATTATTGCTAAAATAACACTAAGAACTACGAAAATTTTACGAAGTGTATCATTATCAGGGAAAAAATAGGCAATTGCACTATTCAAAACTATCAAAAAAATAGTAGTAACCAAGATAGTTCCTTTGCTTTCTCTATGGATTGTCATTGTTTTTAGGGAATGTTTGATTTGCAAAGTTACAGAAAATCTCTGGATTTTGAGAATTAGCTCAGCGGATTCAGCAGTAGGGCATAATTAAAATGGAATGCAAATAGATTTGGTATTGAGAAATTCATCTTTGAAAACATTATTTTTGTTTTTTTTAGAAAAGATAGTATCGCTACGCAACTCAATAAATCAAACGTTCGTACTTGTTAAATACATTGATAGCTTTAACGTTTGAGAAATATTTTTTCGCAGCAATGCCATCAAAATGCCCATTACCATAGACCGAAATCATACACTCAAAGACCTGCTTGACGGATGCCTAATTGGTAATCCCAAGTGTCAGGAATTGCTTTATAAGCAGTTCTATGGCTATGCTATGAGTGTTTGTTTACGCTATACACGCACTCACGACGAAGCTATCGAGATTGTAAATGATGGGTTTATAAAGATTTTTAATAATGCTGACAAGGTAGATTTAACAAAGTCTTTTAAAAATTGGCTAAGGAAAATAATGGTAAATACGGCGTTGGATTATTATCGACACAATCATAAACATTATAATCATGACGATATACAGGAAGGCGAGTATCATTTGACCGACAATACGGATGCTTCATCTGATGTATCCTATGAAGAACTCTTAGGATTTGTTCAAAAACTATCGCCTGCTTACCGAACTGTTTTTAGCTTATTTGCTATTGATGGTTATTCGCACGAAGAAATCGCTGAAATGTTGAGTATTTCAGTTGGAACATCTAAGTCAAACTTGGCAAGAGCCAGAATAAATCTAAGAGAAATTTTAAGTAAAGTTTAATTGTATGCTTCGTATTAGGTACTTTTTACTCTACCACAAATCACTCAATTATCATTCAGTATCACTAATAACAATTGTCAGACGACAATTATCAACAAAATGTCAGATAAGTGGTGGGATATACCCGATGATGAACTGGACGACCTTTTCAGAGAAGCCTCTGATAAGGTAGAAATCCCGTTTGATTCGTCGGCATTCGACAAACTGAGACATAAAATTGACAATCAACCCGAAGTTGTTACTCCCAAAAGTATTACCAAAAGGAGATTGTTGCCGCTTGCCCTTCTATTATTAGTTGGGGTGGGAATGGTATATTATTTTGTGAATAGAAAAACTGAAATAAACACGCCTAACCACACAATTACAAACAATATCAATAATCAGTCAAATAAATTATCGTCTGAATCTTCTGAAAAAAATAAAGAAGATAAGAAAAATCTATCTTCAGCAACTACTGAAAATAAAAATATTGAATCCTCAAAAAATCGCAATACTTCAAACTTAAAACAAGGTAATGAGAAGAATACGCAGTCATCTCAGACGAAAGTGAATAATAATGATAGTGATTTATTAGAAAAGAATTTAGCAATAAAAGAAGAGACTACGACTCAAAATGACAAACAATTACAAATATTTACAGAAAATAGGAATACCGAAAAAATCAAAACTTCGTCAGAAACGAAATCTGTAAAAACAGTAAAAGAAGAAACTTCAACGATGGATAATTTAACGAACAGTCCAGTATTTTCTTCAAAATCAATCGAAAGTTATTCTGAAACAGAAAATGTAAAAAACAATTTCAAGAATCAGGGAAAAGCTAAAAACAAGCAAGAATCATCTCATAAAAACCAATTTCATAAGTTAATTACCTCAAATAAAAGTGAAAATATTGGTCTTGAAACCCTTAACATAATTCCTCAAAAAACTGAAATAGAAGAAGTGTTTACTCGAACAAATTTCTTCGGAATTGATGATTTAGCGAGCAAAAAAACCAAATCACTTTTGACAGCTTTACCAATTGACTTACCACCTTTTATTGATAGTCTTCCCAGACCAAAACCAACACCCAAGATGGCTCGTTTTGGAGTAAGATTAGCTCTATCTCCTGATATTAACTCTATTGAAAAGTTAGAGACATCGGCATTAAGCAGCTCTTTGGGGCTTTTATTTGAATATCATCTTAGTAAAAAATGGATTTTGCAAACAGGTCTTACGTATTCGAGCAAAAAATATGGTGGAGAATTTGACTATTATCATAGTTGGGCAAATACTTGGCAAAAGTATCACCCATCAAAGCCTCTGGAAGTTGATGGAGGTTGCAAAATGATTGATATTCCACTGAATTTACGCTTTAATTCTTTTCAGCACGCTAAACAAACTTGGTTTGTAAGTGCTGGCATTTCGTCCTATCTAATGCTAAACGAATCATATACGTACAATTATAAATATGGGCCTCAAAAAACAGTTGATTGGCAGGAAAAAACCTCATATTATTGGAGTACCTTAAATCTATCAATTGGTTTAGAAAAACAACTAACCAAACATCTTACCATTCAGGCTGAACCCTATCTCAAAACACCACTAATAGGTGTTGGGCGTGGTTCTGTCAATTTGTATAGTAGTGGTATTTTATTTTCAACCAAGTATAGTTTCTAATTCACCCTCAAAATCATAGATTCTAAAGTCAATCCCGGTCCAAAAGCACAACTCAAAATGTTTTTACCTTTGTCTGAATCCGACGTATTTTTCAGAATTTCATTCAAGACAAATAGAACAGTACACGACGACATATTTCCATAATCTCTTAAAACTTCATACGCATATTTATTGTCCTCTTTGGTTATTTCCAAAGACGATTCTATCGCCTCTAAAATCGCTTTTCCTCCTGGGTGCATAGCGTACAAATCAATATCATCATTCGCTATTCCAGACTTATCCAATAACCTATCAATCAAAGACTTAATGCCATTTTTTACTAATTTAGGAATATAAGAAGTCAAGGTCATTTCAAAACCAAAATCTGCTACTTTCCAAGCCATATCTTGTTTTCCTTCAAAGTATAAATCACAAAAAAAAGAGCGTAATTCAAGGCTTTTCTCTTGACCTTTACTTTCAATCAAAACGGCAGCAGCACCGTCCGCAAAAAGAGCATTCGAAAGCAAAAAATCTTCATCCATTTTCTTCTGGAAATGAAGTGTACACAATTCAACACAAACTACCAAAACCTTCGCTTCGGGGTTAGCTTTACAAATAGTATCTGCCATTTTCAAGCCGTTAAAAGCACCATAACAACCCATAAAATTGATGGCGGTTCGTTGAATAGTTGTGTCTAAATTCAAGAATGCAATAATTTCAATATCTAAACCTGGAGCGTACATTCCTGTACAACTAACCGTGATGATATGGGTAATTCCTTGATGGGTAATATCTTGATTGAGGTTTGTAATTGCCTTCAAACATAGCGGTAAAGCAAACGTTTGATAAGCAATCATTCGCTGAGAAATGGTTGGAAATGGCTCTAAATCTGGGCTTTGTGGATAAAATTGATATTCAGAATAAGGCTTTCCATAATCAGTCAAAACCGAATGCCGTTGAGCAATTTTTGTAGTTCGGTACAATGCTTTGAGTTTTCGTTGGTTGTATTCGTCCATTTGCAAAGCAGAAGCCATAAACTCAGCAATTTGCATTTGGGGGAAACAATTTTCGGGAACAGCCGTGCCGATGGCAGTGATAAAACTCATTTTAGCTTTGGATTGGATGAAGTTATTAGGTAAATGTAGATGATAACCTAAACACCTAACAACATTTAATATACGAAGTAACAACGACTATTGTTTGAATATTGTCAGTTAAATGTCAAATACGGATATTTTTTTAGAGATTTATCAATTCTACAAAACATAAGAATCTGATAATAAACTCCTTACCAATGAACCATTTTCTAATTACCAATAACTAATTACCTTTCCCTAAATATCTTAAAGTTTTATCAACCAATCGTCCGTGAGTAGCTTCTAAAATGACAAATTGAGTAGGTTTGATGCGTTTTGAAAGTGGTAAAACTTTATGAATAGGCATCACTTTATCGTATTTTCCCATAAAAATCTTTACCTCAATATGCTGTAAATTAATCAGATTGGCAATTTTTTTTATGTCAAACCTTAACTGATAAAATCCAATCCAAGCCTGATAAAGTTGCTTTTGTTTTTGGGGAGTATCGACCATCATTTTGGCAAATTTCAAGACACTTTCATGTACCAAACCTACTTTTACTAACATTTCAGCAGGAGTGTAAAGTTTATGATTATGTTTTAATACTGTATGAAAAATCTTGCGTGAAAAGCCAAATCGAGTTGCTAAAGTATAGACAGGGTCTTCAGAAACGCCATCGGGGGCTAATAGGTAAAGTTCTTTTATTCTCTCTGAAAAAAATTCAACGGTTGCTAAGGCAAATCGTCCACCCATACTAAAAGCGATAACTGAGAAATGACTGATTTCATTTTCTTGTAGGAAATCAGTCATGAAATTTTCCCAAACCTCCTTCGTAATCATGCTATTTTCAGTACCTTCATTTTTTCCATGAAAAGGCAAATCAAACAAATAGGTAGTGTATTGATTTTCAAAGGTTTCGGCAAATTTCAGGAAACACGAAAAATCCTGCCCCATTCCATGAAAGGCGAGCAGGATTTTTTGACCATTTCCTATTTTTTGATAGTGTAAGTTCATGGTGTAAGCCGATATTTCACATCGGACTGATGATATTTTATTCCGATGTAAAACATCGGCTTACATTTTAGTGTCCTGATTTTCCACCAGTAACCACTTCTTTGTCAAAGTCAATTCCTTGTTTACGAAGCACTCCTTGAACGATTATTCCAAAAACAAACAAATATGCAAAACAAGCTGCCGCTAATAAATATGAAGTCTGGATTCCGAATGAATCGGCAATTTTTCCTTGAACAACTGGAATAATTGAACCTCCCAAAATCATCATAATTAAAAATGCTGCTCCTTGATTGGTAAATTTACCCAAACCTGCCGTTCCCAATGAGAAAATACTTGGCCATAAAACCGAGCAGAATAATCCACCAGAAATCAAAGCAAATAAAGCAACTTTCCCTTCCGTCATTACGCCGATAATCGTCATAATTGCACCCAATGCCGTGAAAAGTAACAACAACCGAACGGGCTTTTCATTACTGGCAAAGTATGCTAAAATCAATACCGTAATACAAACTGCATACGGTAATAAATCGGTTACATCTCCACTATAAAGGGCATTTACCAACAAAACAATGGCAAAAGCTACAAAAGGTACGACAATGGTTAAAATCTTTTTCATTGAAGCTGAAGGATTGAAATTACTGATAGAAGCCGTCCAACGACCAATCATCATACTTCCCCAAAACAATGAAATATATTTAGAAATTTGAGACGAATCTAAGTTTTGAGTATGCTTCAAATATTCTCCCAAATTTGACCCAATCGTTACCTCCACTCCTACATAAACAAAGATGGCAGTCATACCCAAAATAGCTTGTGGATATTGTAAAACTGAACCTGCATTTTGAATTGCTCCAGACTTCGTAACAACTGCATAAACCAAGTAACCAATCATTAAAACAACCATTAAAATAAAGGTAAAAATGATAGCCGTTTCAATTGAAAAAGCAACTGCTACTCCTACACAAATTACCAAAAATGCCATCGGCAAACCAATTACAACATTACTCACTTGCACGTCTTCGTCATTCTTGATACGTGGTAAATTTGAACGCCAAAAGAATAAAGCCATCAAAGCAAATAATGCTCCCAAACATAAATAAGGCAATTTCACATCTTCAATTGAAGCATTGGCTGCGGCATCTTTTGAGATTGAACCAAAAATGGCATAAGATACCAAAGCAGGGCCAATTGTTCCACCTAAGTTATTAACAGCACCACCTAAATTGATGCGTTGAGCACCTGTTTCTGGAGGCCCTAAAGCAATCATAAATGGCTGTGTGGCAGTTTGTTGCAACGAAAACCCAAGTCCAACAATAAATAAACCAGCAAGTAATAAAGGATAAGAAGCCGTTTGAGCAGCAGGATAGAACAATAACGTTCCAATTGCCGAAATCAAAAGACCAATGACAATTCCATTTTTGTAACCAATTTTATTAAGAATATCCCCTCCCATAATTCGAGAGAAAATTAAATAAAGCACTGAACCAATAAAATATGCTGCATAAAAAGCAAAGTCAACCAATTGTGCTTGGGTCTGACTTAAAGCAAATTTTTCTTTGAATAAGGGTATTAATATTCCATTTGATGCAGCCACAAAACTCCAAAAAAACCAAACGGTCATTAAGGTGTACAGGGCTGATTGATTACTTTTTGTTGATTGTTGTGTCATGAAATTTAAAGTTTTGGGATAATTGATTAGAATTGAATCCAAATCTACTATTTTTCAAAGTAAAATTTGTGCTTCTTTGTATCTATAATGAATATATTTTTAGGTTTTTGGGTAAAAACCAAAGAAAATTCTCTTTTATAATCATAAAACAAGTAATAAATTACATATATGCCCTTAGAACAAACTTTTCGTTGGTTTGGGACGAAAGACCCAGTGCCATTAGCTCATATTCGTCAGGCAGGAGCAACAGGAATTGTAACCGCCCTTCACCACCTTCCAAACGGTGTTATTTGGGGTATTGATGAGATACAAAATCGTAAGGCTGAAATTGAAGCGGCAGGTTTAAAGTTTTCGGTTGTGGAAAGTGTTCCTGTACACGAAGACATCAAAAAACGTTCGGGGAATTATCGTCAATATATTGACAATTATAAGCAATCACTTATCAATTTGGGAAAAGCTGGTATTGATACGGTTTGTTATAATTTCATGCCCGTTCTCGACTGGACTCGTACTGATTTGGACTACGCTTTACCAGACGGCTCAACAGCTCTTCGTTTTGATGCAACAGAATTTGCCGCTTTTGAAATCTATATTTTGAAAAGACCAAATGCCGAAGCCAATTATACCGAACCACAGTTAGCAAAAGCAAGCGAATGGTTTGCCAAAGCATCACAAGCTCAAAAAGATAAATTGATTCGTAATATCATTGCAGGCTTACCAGGAAGTGAAGAAAGTTTTACGGTAGAAGAATTTGCTCAAGTTTTGAAAACTTACGACGAAGTTGGCGACAAAGAATTGAGAAATAACTTGTATGACTTCCTTCGTGAAATTACACCAGTTGCTGAAGAAGCAGGAATTAATTTGGCGATTCACCCAGACGACCCTCCTTTTCCAATTTTGGGACTTCCACGAGTAGTAAGTACAGAGGCTGATGCACAACAAATTTTACAAGCCTATGAAAGTCCAAGTAACGGATTGTGTTTCTGTACAGGAAGTTATGGGGTACGTCCCGATAACGATTTAGTGGGCATGGTTGAACGCATGGGAAACAGAATCAATTTTGTGCATTTAAGAGCTACGAAAAGAGATATTGAAGGAAATTTCCACGAAGCTGACCACTTAGACGGTGATGTAGATATGTATGGCGTAATGAGAGCTTTGGTTTTGGAACAAAAAAGCAGAATTGAGGCAGGAAGAAAAGATTACCGTTTACCATTTCGCCCCGACCATGGACATAGAATGTTGGACGACCTTAATCCAGAAAAACGTACCAATCCAGGTTACACAGCCATTGGTCGCTTACGTGGATTAGCAGAATTAAGAGGTTTGGAATTGGGGATTTTGAGAGGTTTGTAATAGATAACTCATGGAACGCTGATGACGCAGATACTTCGTAACACTGATTTAAAGGTTTTTTTTAGAAGCCGTTTGAAAATAGAATTGAGAAAATGAGATTACACAGAGAACCACAAAGAAAAGAAGAGAACCACAGAGAAAACCTCTTGACTTTCTCTGTGGTTCTCTTTTTCAACTCTGTGGTTCTCTGTGTAATCTCATCGACGAATAAAAAGTCTCTTCTGAAACTAATTTAAAACAGCTTTTAGTGAATAATTTTATAAAATCCCTTAAATCTGCGTTGTTTTACATCTGCGTTATCGGCGTGCTATAAATTCTAAGTCTCATATCTTCCCTTTCAAAAAGTCAGCCGTATAATTTCCCTCAATTTTCACCATTGCTTCGGGTGTTCCTTCAAAGGTAATGAAACCTCCTTTATCTCCGCCTTCTGGGCCGATGTCGATAATATGGTCAGCCGATTTGATGACTTCCATGTTGTGTTCAATAATAATGACCGAATCGCCTTGTTCTACCAAAGCATTGATGGCTTTCAGGAGTTTTTTGATGTCGTGAAAATGTAAACCTGTCGTCGGTTCGTCAAAAATGAATAAGGTTTTCCCTTTATTCGGATTTCCTTTACCCAAGAAACTCGCCAATTTTACCCTTTGTGCTTCTCCTCCCGAAAGAGAGTTAGATGATTGCCCTAATTTCACATAACCCAAACCAACTTCTTGCAAGGGCAATAATTTTTCCACTAATTTAGGCTGGTCTTTTCTGAATAAATCAATGGCATCATCCACCGTCATATCCAAAATATCCGCAATGTCATTTTCGTGATACTTTACATCCAAAACCTCTTGTTTAAACCGTTTTCCTCCGCAAGATTCACATTTGAGCTTTACGTCCGCCATGAATTGCATTTCGATGGTTACAAAACCTTCACCCTGGCAAGTTTCGCAACGTCCACCCTCCACATTAAATGAAAAATGAGCGGGTTTATAGCCTCTTGATTTGGCAACAGGTTGTTCAGAATACAACAAACGAATTTGGTCATACGCCTTCACGTATGTAACTGGATTTGAGCGTGACGATTTCCCAATCGGATTTTGGTCAACCATTTCTACGGCTTCAATTTTGCCGATACTCCCCGTCATTTCCGTAAATTTCCCTGATTCATCGGTATAAGTTCCTAAATGTCTTCCGATGGCAGGATACAGAATTTTACGTACCAAAGTTGATTTCCCTGAGCCACTCACACCCGTAACAACCGTCAAAATTCCCAAAGGAAATTTCACTGAAACGTCTTTTAAATTATTTTCGTAAGCTCCTTTAATCTCAATAAAACTGGTTGATTTTCTACGGAATTTTGGCACATCAATTTTATCCGTTCCGTTCAAAAAGTTAATAGTATGAGAATTATGAGGTGAACGGGGTGCGTAACCTTGTGAATTGTGAATTGTGGCTTCTAACTCGGCATTTTCAAAACTTCCTTGAAAGACCAATTCTCCCCCATTTCTTCCTGCATCTGGCCCAATATCAATAATTTGGTCGGCAGCTCGCATGACTTCTTCTTCGTGTTCAACTACGATAACGGTATTTCCCATGTCTCGCAAAGATTCCAAAACCGAAACCAAACGTAAAGTATCTCTTGGATGCAAGCCAATGCTCGGTTCGTCCAAAATATACATTGAACCCACCAAAGCACTCCCCAAAGAAGTAGCCAATTTTATCCGTTGAAACTCCCCACCCGAAAGCGAAGATGCCAAACGATTGAGCGTTAAATAACCCAAACCAACTTTGTTCATGTATTCCAAGCGAGTTTCAATTTCTTGCAAAATTCTTTTAGAAACGCCGTATTGAAAATCAGGCAATTTCAAGTTTTCAAAGAAATTCATCACATCAGAAATGGGCAATAAAACCAATTCAATGATAGATTTTCCGCCTATTTTCACATAACCTGCATCTTGACGTAAGCGAGAACCTTTGCACTCAGGGCAGTTTGTACGCCCACGATAGCGAGAAAGCATTACCCGAAATTGAATTTTATGGGTTTCGGCTTCCAACATTTTGAAAAAAGTATCTAACCCAATAAAATATTCATTTCCAGTCCATAAAACTGCTTTTTGAACATCTGTCAATTCTTTATAAGGACGATGAATTGGGAAGTCAAACTTGGTAGCATTTTTAATAAGCGGAATCAAATACTCGCTCATTTTTTCGGTTCGCCAAGGAGCAATTGCCCCTTCGTAAACGGAAAGGCTTTTATCAGGAATGACCAAGTCAGGGTCAAGCCCCAAAATACGCCCGAAACCTTCGCAACGCTTACAAGCTCCATAAGGATTATTAAAGCTAAAAAGATTCAGCGATGGTTCTTCAAAAGGAATTCCGTCGGCCTCAAAGCGGTCGGAAAAGACTTTTGTTTCAGCCCCAACAATTTCTACAAAACAGATACCATCACCTTCAAAAAATGCCGTTTGGACAGAATCCGAAAGTCGAAACTGTGTTTCTTCATCTGGCTGACCGTCTGCTTCTTTTTTAACCGCCACACGGTCAATCAAGATTTTATAATTATTGGTGAATAGATTTATTGGTGGAAGATTCTTCAATTCTTCTTTATTATCAAGAAGTTCTTCCAAGAATTTTATTTCACCGTCAATAACAATTCTGGTATAACCTTTTTGTAACAAAACCTTCATTTCTTCCGCAAGGCTACGTTCTTGTTTCAGAAATAATGGAGACAAAATCATCACTCTTTGCGATTCTTCTAAAGTGAAAATAAAATCCACCACATCCGAAATCGTGTCTTTACTTACCTCTTTTCCAGAAATTGGCGAATATGTTATTCCAATTCGTGCGAAAAGCAGTTTTAGATAATCATAAATTTCGGTAGTTGTCCCAACCGTTGAACGAGGGTTTTTCGTCGAAACTTTTTGTTCAATGGCAATGGCAGGAGAAATCCCTTTGATGTAGTCAACATCGGGTTTTTCCATTCTTCCCAAAAATTGACGAGTGTATGAACTCAAACTTTCCACGTACATACGTTGTCCTTCCGCAAAGAGCGTATCAAAGGCCAAAGACGACTTTCCCGAACCCGATAAACCCGTGATTACCACCAATTTATTGCGTGGAATGGCAACATCAATATTTTTGAGATTATTTACTCTCGCCCCTTTGATAAGGATAAAACGCTTTGGGTCGAGGTCTTCTATGGAAGTATAATTTTGATTCTTGATTTCAGTAATGTTCATGAATTTAGGGGGTAGTGATTCGGTTTTAGGGTTCATAATTTAGCCCGATAAATCACTGATAAATGAATTTAACAAAGATAATAAATTTTGACTTTGTTTTCTCAGAAGAATGAGGGCTTACCACATTGAAATGTCCTTACCTTATTATGACACTTTTTCAGAAAAGAATGTTTCGTATCTTGCAAGAAATTATGAAATCATTCGTTAATTGAGAAATGTTTTAACGACTAATAATAACCAAAATCATGAAAAAACTATTTTTCTTTTTATTTCTATTAATCATCTCATACACAACAGCTTACGCCCAAGACCCAATCGTTATCAAACAAGATAGTTCTGTTAGAGACTTAGACGTAGAACAAGATGTACGTGAGTTACCTTTCCGTCAAAGACTTAAATTTGGTGGGGGCGTTGGCGGTTTACAGTTTGGTTCGCCTACTGTCATTAGCGTTTCACCAATGGCTGGTTATCAGGTAACAAATGATTTTATAGTCGGTTTAGCTCTTGATTATCAATATTACAGAGATAGTAGATTTAATTTTACACAGAATCAATATGGTCCGAGATTATTTGGTCAATACCGTCTTAATTTATTAGAAAACATCCTCTCTGGTTCATTTTTACAGGTTGAAGCTCAAAAATATTATTTCTCATCAAACGGACAATCAAGTAGTTATGACATACAAGCCTTAGCTGGTGGAGGAATAGGTTTTGGAGGATTCAACTTATCCGTTTTGTATAATTTAACTTATAAGGAAGGTTTTTCTCCTTATGGTAGTCCATTAGTTATCAGAGTTGGCGGATTCTTTTTCTAAGAACGATGTATAATAAATCGAATCCATTTGATAATCTTCGTCCAATGTTACTTTCGGTAACGGTCGGCATTCTCCAAGTGTTCATTTCGGTAGAAATTTTGATTATCCTCGTGATGCTTTACGCTTGGCAAAAAGATGCTATTTTATTTATCCAAAATAGTACAGATAAAGGGCTAATTATCTTGGTTATTGTTTTGATTTTGACGTATTTAGTAAAACGAAAAATTCATAAATTGTTGAAAAATTAGAGCAAGGAAGCCTTCGCTTTGAGCGAAGGCTTCCTTAAAATTCGGAAAATAACACAAAACTTTCATGCAAAAACTGCGTACTTCTATATCAATATTGTCCGCAATTATTTTATTAAATAGTTGTAATTCCGCCTTGCAGTCCTTCAAAAAAGGTCAGAAAAAATTTGATAATGGCGAATATGAATTGGCTATCAAAGAATTGCAAAAGGCTTCGGGAGCAGGATACGAATTGGGCAAAACCAATTATCTCATTGCAGAATCTTATCGTTTATCAAACCGCCCTTTGCAAGCAGGCGACTATTACGAAAAAGCATTGACAAGCAATAGTCGTGAAAATGATTTGCGTTATCATTTAGCCATGACTCAAAAAATGCAAGGCAAATACAAAGAAGCGGGCGAAAATTTAGAAAAATATCTTTCGGGAATACCAAGTAAAGAGTTAAAAAACAAAGCTCAAACTGAAATAGATTTATTGCCAGAAGTTGAAGAATTAGCCAATAAAAAAACCTACATTGAAGTAAAACCTTTGAGTTTAAACTCATCAGGAACGGAATTCGCCCCCATTCCACAAGGTAATGAATTGATTTTTACGGCTTCACGAAAAGACGTAATCTATAAAAATAACGGTTTGCCATTTTTGGGTTTGTATCGTGCTGCTTTAAATACGCCAACCGAAGCAGGTACACCAACGCTTTTTAGTGCAACCATTTTTAAAGACAATGCTAACGAAGGAACGCCAACGTTTTCAAAAGATGGAAAGATGATGGTTTTCGCTCGTGGAAATACAGGAAAACGCTCTGACGCTTCGCCTGACGTTGATTTGTATATTTCTCGAAATATTGATGGCGAATGGTCTGAACCCGAAATGGTTTCGGTTTCTGATTCTTTGGCTTGGGACGGTTGTCCATCTTTTTCTGCCGACAATAAAACCTTGTATTTTGGCTCAAATCGTGCGGGAGGAAAAGGAGGAATTGATATTTACCGAGCCAATATTGATAATGCAGGAAGATTCGGGCGTGCTATCAACATGGGGTCTGATATTAATACCGCTGGTGATGAAATGTTTCCGTATGTTTCTAAAGATGGAAAATTGTACTTTTCTTCTGACGGACACGCTGGCATTGGTGGTTTAGATTTATATTCAGCAACTCGTGTAAACGGTGAAATCAAAGTAGAACATTTGGGTATTCCTTTAAATTCTCGCTTTGATGATTTTGGTTTAGTAGCCATTGATTCAACAAAAGGATATTTTGCATCAAATCGTGACTCTGGCAAAGGTGACGATGATATTTATTACTATGAAAACACACAACCTGGCAAAAAGTACGAGAATGTACCGCCAGTAGTAGCCAAAAAAGAAGAGCCAAAAAAGAAAATTATTCGTTATTTCTTAGCAGGAAATATTACAGACATTAACAATAAAGCCCTCGACTCAGTAAAAGTTGCCATTTTGGATAATTCCACGAATCAAGCCATTGAAGAAGCTTATACAAAAGGCGAAGGAACATTTGGCAAAGTGAAAATGGAGGAAGAAAAAACGTACACCATTGTTACTGAAAAGAAAGGCTATTTTACCAAACGTGAACCATTTACGATGGTTGGAAAGTCGGTGTCTTTAGATAAATTAACTAAAGTCGAAACAGATACTGTTTTCTATGCAAGTATTAAAATGGAGAAACCAGAAGTAGGCAAAGAAATTACAAAAACGTTCAATATCGCTCCCATTTATTATAACTTAGATAAATCTGACATTAGAAGTGATGCGTCTTCGGAATTGGATAGAATTGTGCAAGTTTTAGTCGATAATCCAAACATAAAATTAGAATTAGGCTCACATACCGACTCAAGAGCAACAACTGAGTACAACTTAAAATTATCTCAAAGAAGAGCAGATTCGGCAGTTTCTTACATCATTTCCAAAGGAATTTCACCAGCTCGTATCGTGGCAAAAGGCTACGGAGAAAGCCAATTAGTAAATAAATGTGCCGACGGCGTTCCATGTTCAGAAGAAGAACACCAAGCCAACCGTCGTACAGAATTTAAAGTATTGGAAGTAAAGTAGGTCAAATTTCTAATCTGACATATTGTAAAGAATAAATTTTGACAAAATTTTTGATTTTAAATTTTAAACACTAAGTTTGCAACATCAAAACGACAAAATGACAACAAATTTCAAAAATACAGCATGGTGGTGGCAATTGACAAACGTCGGTTGAACAGTCCCATTGTGTATTTTCGATAAAGATATATTTATCAGAAAAAGGCTTACTGTTCAACCAGTAAGCCTTTTTTGTTTTCCAATAATTGAAAAAACATGAATTTTAAAGTTACAACAACCTCAAAAAAACGACTTGCCGATACGGTTACTCCCGTTGGAATATTCCTTAAACTCAGAAATCAGTTTAAGAATACTGTCATGTTGGAAAGTGCTGATTATCACGGAAAAGAACACGGATATTCGCACATTGCCTGTGACCCTGTGGCGAGCATTATTATCAACAACGACATCGTTACGCAGACTTTTCCAGACGGAACAACGGAATCATTCAAATTAGAAAAACGTAAAGATGCGGTTCAGGCATTAATGAACTTTGCCAAAAGATTTGAATGGACTCGTGAGTCAAACGATGCACCGATGGCAAACGGAATGTTCGGACACATCAGTTATGATGCAGTTGAATATTTTGAGGATATTGAAATTCAAGATAAAAATGAAAATACAGAAATTCCGTCTATCATTTATCATGTTTATCGTTATGTAATTGCCATCAATCATTTCAAAGATGAAATGTCGATTTATGAACATCAATTTGGCGATGAAAAATCAACGGAAAAACCCTTTGAGAAACTTGATTTCTTGATGAATTTGCCACATTACTCAACCAAGCCATTCAAACTTACCAGCGAAGAAACCACCAATTACACCGATGACGAAATGCGTGTAATCATCAACGAATGTATTAAGCATTGTTTAAGAGGTGATGTTTTCCAAATTGTGCCTTCACGCCGTTTTAGTCGTACATTTGAAGGTGATGATTTCCAGATTTATCGTGCTTTACGTTCCGTAAATCCGTCGCCCTATATGTTTTATTATGATTATGAAAACTATCATATCTTTGGAGCATCACCCGAAAAGCAAATTGCGATAAAAGGAAATATGGCAGAGATTCACCCAATTGCAGGGACATTCAGACGTACTGGTGACGACGAAAAAGATGCAGAATTAGCTCGTGAATTATTAGCTGACCCCAAAGAATCTGCTGAACATGTCATGTTGGTGGACTTAGCCAGAAACGATTTATCAAGAAGTTCGGACGTGGTGAAAGTGGAGACTTTTAAGGAAGTTCAGTTTTATTCGCACGTTATTCACTTGGTTTCAAAAGTAACGGGACAAATGACAGCAGGAACAAATCCGTTACAATTAGTGGCAGATACTTTCCCTGCGGGAACGCTTTCTGGTTCGCCAAAACACAATGCCATGAGTATCATTAATCGCTTAGAAAATGTAAATCGACACATTTACGGCGGAGCAATTGGCTACATGGATTTTGACGGTAATTTTAACCATGCCATTGCCATTCGTACTTTTATGAGTAAAAATAATACACTTTTTTATCAAGCAGGCATGGGCGTCGTAGCGAAATCGGTGGTAGAAACGGAAATGAATGAGATAAAATTGAAATTGGGAGCTTTGAGAAAAGCTTTGGAATTGGCGGTGGAGATTTAGTTTTTTGTCACAAAGTCTCTAAAATTTAGGTTTGCCACCAAGACACGAAGACCCTAAGGTTTAGATTAACAAGATTCGTGACTTTGAGACTTCGTGGCTAAAATAAACTCTTAAAGACTTTGAGCCTTCGTGGCTAAAATCACAGTAAAATAAAGATACAAACATGAAAATATTAGTCTTAGATAATTACGATTCATTTGTTTATAATTTGGTGTATATCCTCAAAGAATTAGGCAATGATGTGGACGTTTTTCGTAACGATAAAATTGCGTTGGAAGAAGTCAAAAAATACGATAAAATTCTTCTTTCTCCAGGGCCAGGAATTCCAGAAGAAGCGGGTATTTTATTAGATGTTATCCGTGAATATGCTCCGACGATTCCAATGTTAGGTGTATGTTTGGGGCATCAAGCCATTGGCGAAGCTTTTGGGGCAAAATTGCACAATATGGGCGACGTACTTCACGGGGTAACTACCAAATGTATCATCACCGAACCATCGGAAGTTCTTTTTCAAGGTATTCCGAAAGAATTTGACGTTTGTCGCTATCACTCGTGGACAGTCGTAGCTGATACAATGCCCGAAGATTTAAAAATTACGGCTATCGACGAAAATAATTTTGTGATGGCAGAAGCTCACACTCGTTATGATGTGCGTGGGGTACAATTTCACCCAGAAGCATATTTGACACAATACGGCGTGAAAATGGTGGAGAATTGGGTGAAAATGTAACTCGATTCTCCTGAATCGAAAGAGAGAAAAAATGTAACTCGATTCTCCTGAATCGAAAGAGAGAAAAAATGTAAAACGATTCTCCTGAATCGAAAGTAATAACAAATGAAACAATACTTACAAAAACGAATCTCAGGTGAAATCCTCAGCAAAATTGAAGCTAAAGAAGCCCTTTCAATTATTGGAAAGGGCGAAGCAAACGTTAGCCAAATTGCTGCATTTTTAACCACTTACATGATAAAATCTATCACGGCAGATGAATTAGAAGGTTTCCGTGATGCCATGTTAGATTTAGCAGTTACGGTAAATCTTTCTGAATTTTCGCCGATGGACGTTTGCGGAACGGGTGGCGATGGCAAAGACACTTTTAACATTTCAACGACTTCCTCTTTCATCGTTGCGGGTGCGGGTCAGTTCGTAGCAAAACACGGGAATCATGGGGTTTCGTCGTCGGTGGGTTCGTCAACCGTTTTAGAATATTTAGGCGTGAAATTCACGAATGACGAAAACTATCTAAAAGACAAAATTGAAGATGCCGGGATTTGCTTTTTACACGCTCCGCTATTTCACCCAGCCATGCGTTTTGTAGGCCCAGTTCGCAAGGAATTAGGCATGAAAACTTTTTTCAATATGCTCGGACCAATTTTGAATCCCGCACAAGTAAAAAAACAAGTTACAGGTGTTTATAATCAAGAGATTTTAGGAATTTATGGTCAATTATTCCAAAAAGCAGAAGGTAATTTTGGCGTTTTATTCGGTTTAGACGGTTACGACGAAATTTCATTAACCTCTGACTTTGAATTAATTACGAAAAGAGGAAAAGAAACGTTTTCGCCTGAACAATTAGGTTTCACAAAATGTAAACAAGAAGATTTACACGGAGGAAACAACGTAGAAGAATCAGCAAAAATTTTAGTTTCTATTTTGGAAAATAAAGGAACAAAAGCCCAAACAGAAGTAGTTTTGGCCAATGCTGCCACCGCATTATATTGTGCCGATGAGAATTTAAGTTTGTCAGACGCAGTTTTGAAAGCAAAAGAATCTTTAGAAAGTGGAAAAGCCTTAACTTCGTTTAAAAAATTTGTAATGCCATGACATTTGCAGAATTAGACCTTAACGGCACTTATACGTATGCCGATTATTTGAAGTGGACTTTTGAAGAACGCCTTGAAATTATTAAAGGTAAAATCTTTCCTATGTCTGCACCTGCGAGAATTCACCAACGAATTTCTTGGAAATTTACTGAAGCTATCGTGAAGTTTTTGGAAGGGAAAAAGTGTGAAGCATACGCTGCTCCTTTTGATGTAAGACTAACTCCTCTAAAAAGGGACAATTCAAATAAAGTTCATACTGTTGTTCAACCTGACCTTTGTGTTATTTGTGATTTAGATAAATTAGACGATAAAGGCTGTGTGGGAGCTCCTGACCTCATCATTGAAATTCTTTCTCCAGGCAACTCCCGCAAGGAGATGAGAGAAAAGTATGAAGTTTATGAGGAAAATGGTGTAAAAGAATATTGGTTAGTTGAGCCACAAGATAAATGCGTTTTTGTCTATGTATTGAATGAAGCTGGCAAATACATTGGTTTACAACCCGTTACAGATGAAGACATTTTAACTTCCACAACATTCCCTGATTTACAAATAGATTTAGCAAGAGTTTTTGATAATTAATCCGTAGGAGTTGGGATTTTAAAATGTACTAATGATTCAAACCCCTAAAACCCAACCCCTAACCCCAAGATAAATGACCATTTTAGATAAAATAATTGCCCGAAAGCAACAAGAAGTAGCCGAAAGAAAAGCACAAGTTTCGGTAAAGGAATTAGAAATGAAAGGCTATTTTGCCAAAACGACTAATTCACTAAAAACAAGTTTATTAAACCCGTCTTCGAGCGGAATCATTTCGGAATTTAAGCGAAAATCTCCTTCAAAAGGAATTATCAATGCCAACGTTACGCCCGAAGATGTTACGCTTGGGTACGTGCAAGCAGGTGCAGCTTGTTTGTCGGTTTTGACCGATATTGACTTTTTTGGTGGTTCAGATGATGATTTTTTGAGAGCCAGAAAAGCCAATCCAAGTATTCCGATGATTCGCAAAGATTTTATGATTGATGAATACCAAATCATCGAAGCGAAATCTTTGGGAGCTGATGTTATCTTGTTAATTGCTGCTAATTTGAGTCCTCAAAGAGTCAAAGAATTAGGCAAATTGACGAAAGATTTAGGCATGGAAACACTCTTAGAAATTCATGATGAAGAAGAACTAAATCGTAGCCTTTGCGAGTATATTGATGTTGTAGGCGTAAACAATCGTAACCTCAAAAACTTCTCGGAACAAAATGTAAATGCGTCGCTTGAATTAGCTGAAAAAATTCCAGCTAATTGTATTAAAATTTCGGAAAGTTGTATCTCTCAAGCCGAAACCATAAAACTTTTAAAATCAGTTGGTTATCGTGGCTTCTTAATGGGGGAAACATTTATGAAAACTGAAAATCCTCCTAAAGCTTTAGCCGATTTAATTGCTCAGCTTTAAGAAAATTACCCATTAATAGCCACTATAATTGATTTTATGATAATTGACTGATTTTCAGTAAATTTGCTCAATTGTTATTAGCCCTTTAATATTATGCGACTAAAAGTTTGTGGTATGCGTGAGGCGGAAAATATTCGCCAATTATTAGCCCTTCAACCAGATTTTATGGGCTTTATTTTTTACGAAAAATCAAGCCGATTTGTAGGTGAAGAATTAGATGAGGAATTATTAAAATCGTTCCCTCATACAACTCGTAAAGTAGGTGTTTTTGTCAATGCTACGGCTTCGTACATCTTAGAAAATTACAAGAAATACAACCTCGACTACGTTCAGTTACACGGAGAGGAATTACCTGATTTTTGTAGAAATTTAAAACTAAAGGGAGTCAATATCATCAAAGCGTTTTCGGTAGATGAAAATTTCTATTTTGGAAAACTCCAAAATTATAAACCTTACTGCGACTTCTTTTTATTTGATACCAAAGGTCAAGAAAGAGGTGGAAATGGTACAACTTTCGACTGGCGTATTTTGAATAAATATGATAATGAAAAACCGTTTTTCTTAGCAGGAGGAATTGATTTAGAAAATGCTCACAAAGCTCTTGAAATCCAAAATTTAAAGGTTTATGCGTTAGATGTAAACAGTAAATTTGAAATTAGTCCAGCTCTGAAAGATATTCAAAAATTAGACAAATTGATAAAAATAATCAAACCAGAATTGGTAGAAGTATAAAATATAACACCAAAATGACTATTACAGAATCAGCATATAACGTAAACGAAAAAGGATATTACGGACAATTTGGCGGAGCTTTCATTCCAGAAATGCTTTATCCAAATGTAGAAGAATTACGAGTTTCGTATCTTAGTATTATTGAAGAGCCTTCATTCCAAGAAGAATATAATGCTTTATTGAAAGACTACGTTGGTCGCCCGACACCCCTTTTCTTAGCAAAACGTTTATCGGAAAAGTACAACACAACTGTTTATCTGAAAAGAGAAGACTTGTGTCATACAGGAGCCCATAAGGTAAACAATACCATTGGGCAAATATTAGTAGCAAAACGTCTCGGCAAGAAGAAAATTGTTGCAGAAACAGGTGCTGGTCAACATGGCGTGGCAACTGCTACAGTTTGTGCGTTGATGGGCTTAGAATGTATCGTGTATATGGGTGAAATTGACATTCAACGTCAAGCCCCTAATGTGGCACGTATGAAAATGTTGGGTGCGGAAGTTCGTCCTGCGATGAGTGGTTCAAAAACGTTAAAAGATGCGACTAACGAAGCGATGCGTCACTGGATAAATAACCCTGTGGATACGCATTATATCATTGGTTCGGTGGTTGGTCCTCACCCCTATCCTGATATGGTTGCCAAATTTCAGTCGGTTATTTCGGCAGAAATGAAAAGTCAATTATTAGAAAAAACAGGAAAAGAAACCCCTGATTACGTGATTGCTTGCGTGGGTGGTGGTTCAAATGCAGCAGGTGCATTTTATCATTTTTTGGACGATACCGAAACTCGTTTGATTGCAGCCGAAGCAGGTGGACATGGAGTTACTTCTGGACTTTCTGCCGCTACTACCTTTTTAGGAAAAATGGGCGTGCTTCACGGAAGTAAAAGCTTATTAATGCAAACGCCTGACGGACAAGTAGTTGAGCCTCATTCTATTTCAGCGGGTTTAGATTATCCTGGAATTGGACCTATGCACGCTCATCTTTGGGAAACGAAAAGAGCAGAATTTTATGCAATTACGGATGAAGAAGCATTAGAATCAGCGATGGAACTTTCAAAATTAGAAGGAATTATTCCTGCTCTTGAATCATCTCATGCTTTGGCGGTGCTAAAATATTTGAAGGCAAAACCTGATGAAACGATTGTGATTAATCTTTCGGGACGTGGCGATAAAGATTTGGATACTTATATGAAATATGTTTTGTAGAGGATTTATGGCACGCAGATGACGTAGATATTTTATGGATTTCTTTTATCCATCTGAGATTGAAAATTTACGTTATCTACATACTTCAACTATAAAATATCAATCCTGCGTACAAAATTAATGCCTACATAGATTGTTACGGAAGTTGTCCTTTTGAAGGACGACTTCCGTGAATTATCTAAACAGCTTCTTAAAAAAACTTCAACCACTCTCCTTTTCCTCTCATTACTTGCTCAATTACATCACGAACGGCTCCTTTTCCTCCATTTTTAGGCGAAATATAATTGGCTATTTCCAAAATTTCATCGCAAGAATCAGCGGGACAAGTGGCAAATAAATCTGGTCGAGACATCACTTCATAATCGGGCAAATCGTCACCCATGTATAAAATATGCTCTTCCGCAACGCCCGATTCTGCCAACCAGCCTTTATAAATTTCCAACTTGCTTTTCCCTCCAGAACCCATAAAAACATCATGTATTTTAAGGTTTTGCAGACGCTTACGCACGCCTTCGTGCTTTCCACCCGTAATTACGCATATTCTGTAACCTGCTTGCACGGCACGCTCAATGGCGTATCCATCACGAATATGAAATACACGATAATGCTCACCAGTTTCTAACACGTGAACTGAACCATCCGTCATAACGCCATCAATATCGAAGACGAAAGTGGTAATATTTTTAAATTTTTCTTGAGACATTTTTGTAGGACAGGTTTCCAACCTGTCACGGTTTAAAACAGGTTGGAAATATTCGATAGCCGTTTGATAGTCGCCTTTAAGATTAGTTTCCAACCTGTCACGGTTTAAAACAGGTTGGAAACCTGTCCTACTTATTACTTCTTCTTCAAAATTCCTTCCGATAAAACCCGATAAATTTGTTGATAATCAGGTTGTTGTTTTAAGAAAAGAAGATGTTGATTAATTATTTTATTGTCGCCACGACGAGCAGGGCCTGTTTGTGCTTTGAAAATATTTTCGGAAGACATTGCCTTTCTGAACGTTTCATTAATCAAAGGTTTTAGCAAATCGAATTCCAATTCGTTATCTTCCACGATTTCCTGAGCAACCGCCCAAAGATGATTGGTGAAATTACAGGCAAAAACCGCCGCCACGTGCAGGACTCTTCTTTCTTCCGAATTTATCAGATAAGTAATGTCTGAAATATCTTGACCTAAGTTTATCAACACCTTTTCCACATCTTCTTCCTCCGACTCAATGCAAATGGGAATTTCGGTAAAATTAACCTTAAAGTTTTTTGTGAAGGTTTGTAAAGGATAAAATACACCCGTTTTTATTGTGACATCGCTATTGAGTCTGAGTAATTCATCCAACTCAGCCAAGGACTTACTACCCGAAGTGTGGATAAGCATGGAATCCTCTGGAAGCACTAATTGCTTGGCAACTTCCAACATAGAATCATCAGTTACACACAGGAAAAAGATTTTGGCTTGAGAATTCGCAAAATTAAGGTCACGCTGGACTTTAGCGTCGTACAGATATTTGGTAAGTTCTTCGGCATTTTTGGTATTGCGACTAAAAACTTCCGCTACATTATGCCCTACATTTTCGAGTGCTTGTGCCAAATGCCATGAGACATTGCCCGCACCAATAAAAGATATTTTCAACTGATTATAAGATTTAGTTATTCGCAAAGGCATCAGTCGGAACGCCTTTACATTTATTTAGATTTTTGATGGATTTAGGAGAATTTTTATTTAAAAATTTGCTCGTAATTATCTGAATTAAAACCCATTACCACTATTTTGTCTTTTTCTACAATGGGTCTTTTTATCATCGAAGGTTTTTCCATCATCAATTTTAATGCTCCAATTTCATCCGTCGCTTTTTCTTCGTCTGACAATTTCTTCCAAGTTGTTCCTGCTTTGTTGATAAGGACATCCCAAGGTTTTTGAGTTAGCCATTCTTGGATTTTTTCCGCTGAAATTCCTTCTTTTTTGTAATCATGAAATTCAAAAGGAATATTATTGTCAGTCAGCCAAGTGGTGGCTTTTTTCATGGTGTCACAATTTTTGATACCGTAAACTTTGTACATTTTTTCTAATTTTAAGAAGATTGGGTAAATTTTAACATTTGCCAAATCTCATCATTTTATTTTTTCAAATATTTATATTTACTAAATTATGCAAGAAAACGCTCAAAATGGTCTTTTGGGAAACTTGACTTAGTGATTCCGTTAAATTCCTACCCCTTTCCCTCCATCAACTTCTTCAAGCCCAACATTTCATCACGCAGACGAGCAGCAACGATAAAGTCTAATTCTTTAGCGGCTTTTTCCATATCGGTTTGTACTTTTTTGATTTGTTTTGCCAATTCGTCTTTGCTCATATACGCCACCACAGGGTCAGCGGCCATTTGAATTTCTTGTGGCTCGGTATAGTATTTTAGATTTTTAATTGGCTTGCCCATCACGTCCGCAATAGACGTTTGTTCCATAATTTTTTCTTTCGATTTCAAAATGGTTCGTGGCGTAATTCCGTTTGCCTGATTATATTCTAACTGAATTGCTCTACGGCGGTTTGTTTCATCAATTGCCTTTTCCATCGAGCCTGTCATGCGGTCGGCGTACATTAACACTTTTCCGTGGTCGTTACGTGCAGCACGCCCAATCGTTTGAATTAATGAGCGAATATCACGCAAGAAACCTTCTTTGTCGGCATCCATAATTGCTACCAAAGACACTTCGGGTAAATCCAAGCCTTCACGCAAGAGATTCACGCCCACGAGTACGTCAAACACCCCCAAACGTAATTCACGCAAGATTTCGATACGGTCTAAAGTTTTTACTTCTGAGTGAATATAGCGACATTTCACGCCAACTCTTTCCAAATATTTTGACAATTCTTCCGCCATTCTTTTGGTTAAAGTCGTTATCAAAACCCGTTCTTCACTCGCAATTCTTTTGTGAACTTCTTCCAATAAATCATCAATTTGGTTGAGACTTGGACGTACTTCAATTTCGGGGTCAAGTAATCCCGTTGGGCGAATAATTTGCTCAACCACAACGCCTTCCGAACGCCTTAGTTCATAATCGGCAGGAGTTGCCGAAACAAAAACGGTTTGTCCCGTAATATTTTCAAATTCTTGGAAAGTCAGCGGACGATTATCCATCGCCGAAGGCAAACGGAAACCATAATCCACCAAAGCCTCTTTACGAGAACGGTCGCCTCCCCACATCGCTCTAATTTGGGGCATCGTGGCGTGGCTTTCATCGACAACCAACACAAAATCTTCAGGGAAAAAATCCAATAAACAGAAAGGTCTTTGCCCAGGTTTTCGTTGGTCAAAATAGCGTGAATAGTTCTCAATTCCAGAGCAGTAGCCCAATTCTCGCATCATTTCCAAATCAAATTCAGTACGTTGTTTAATACGGTCGGCTTCCAATAATCGGCTTTCAGATTCAAAGAATTTTATCTGCGAAACCAAGTCATCTTGAATAAGATTAATAGAATTATTCAGCACATCACGCCCCGTTACGAAAAGGTTGGCAGGGAAAATAGCAATCATTTTTTCATCAGAAATCTTCTTACCATTTTGTGGATTGATGCGTTGAATCGTCTCAATTTCATCGCCAAAAAACATAATCCGATAGCCAAAATCTGCGTAAGGTAAATTTATATCAACGGTATCTCCTTTCACTCTAAATGTTCCCCGTGTAAATTCTACTTCAGTTCTTGAATAAAGAATTTCCACCAAACGGAAAAGGAATTGATTACGAGAAATGGTTTCACCAACACCAAATCGTAAAATGCTTTTACGATATTCTTCTGGATTCCCCATACCATAAATACATGAAACAGACGCAATTACAATAATATCTCGCCTTCCCGACATCAATGCAGAGGTTGTTGAAAGTCTTAACTTATCAATCTCTTCATTAATCATGAGGTCTTTTTCAATGTAGGTATTCGTGGAAGCGATGAAGGCTTCGGGTTGATAATAATCGTAGTAAGAAACGAAATACTCAACGGCATTTTCAGGAAAAAACTGTTTGAATTCACCGTACAATTGGGCGGCAAGGGTTTTATTATGACTCAAAATCAGCGTTGGACGATTGATTTGCGTAATCATATTGGCAACGGTAAAAGTCTTTCCCGAACCTGTAACTCCCAATAACGTTTGTGATTCTTCTCCGTTTTGAACGCCCTCCACAAGTTTAGCAATTGCCTGCGGTTGGTCGCCAGTTGGGCTATATTCTGAAATAAGTTTGAAGTCCATTTTTGAAGATTTTGTAAAGAGTAAAGATACAAAAAATTAAGCTGAATTCACAGTACCCTACTTGGCAAGAAAGTATAGTATTCTCATCAAATTTCCATAGCTTTATTGCATCAAATCAATAAAAAACATGAAAATACCTTTTATCTCAGCTACGTTTGGCGTAGTGATGATTACGACGGCTTTTAAAATGGATATTACCATTCATAACACTCCGTCAAAAGCTTCTCAATTTGAATATAAACCATTTTGGGCAGATGAATTTAATAAAAATGGCTTACCAGATGCCAAAAAATGGGGTTATGATGTCGGCGGAAGCGGTTGGGGAAACCACGAATTGGAATATTACACAAAGGACAATTTGAAAAATGCTCGGGTAGAAAATGGCAAATTGATTATTGAGGCTATCAAAGAGCCATTTGAAGATAAAAATTACACTTCTGCTCGTCTGACAAGCAAAGGGAAAGCTGATTTTCTGTACGGTCGCTTTGAGGTAAAAGCAAAACTACCCAAAGGTTTAGGTACTTGGCCAGCCATTTGGATGTTGGCAACGGAACATTCTTATGGACAAAATTATTGGCCTGATAACGGCGAAATTGACATTATGGAACACGTTGGTTATGACCCGAATGTGATTCATGCTTCGGTACACACAAAATCTTATTATCACAGTATCGGAACGCAAAAAACGGCAGTGAAAACGATTCCAACTTCTATGACAGAATTTCACGTTTACCGCATAGATTGGACTCCTGAGAAAATTGATTCTTATATTGATGGAGAATTATATTTTACTTTCAAGAATGAAAAAACAGGTTGGAAAGAATGGCCTTTCGACAAAAAACAACATATTTTGTTGAACCTTGCCGTTGGTGGTGATTGGGGCGGGCAAAAAGGCGTAGATGATTCTATTTTTCCTCAAAAGTTTGAAATTGACTATGTGAGGGTTTATAAAATGAAGAAATAGTGAGGTAGAATTGGTTAGTAGTGGCGAATAGCATTCGCCTATTTCAATTGTAACGCAGGCAGCGTTTTGAACACTGCCTGCGTTACAATTTTAATTAAATTTACTCAACTACACCCACATAATTAAATGGTGTGATGCGTTTCAATTCGTATTTAATTTTATCGCCAACTTCCAAGTTATCAATAAATACCATAATCGTTTTTTCAGTGATTTTATCATTTTTACGAGTCAATGCTTTTAAGGCTTCGTAAGGCTGTGGATAATTTTCACGTCTCAAAATCGTCTGAATTGCTTCGGCAACTACCGCCCAATTATCTTCCAAATCAGCGTTGATAGCATCTTGATTCAATTCTAATTTATTTAAACCACGCATTAATGCCGTCAAAGCAATTACTTGGTGAGCAATTGGCAC
This sequence comes from Arcicella sp. LKC2W, assembly GCF_034931005.1. Lineage (NCBI taxonomy): Bacteria > Pseudomonadati > Bacteroidota > Cytophagia > Cytophagales > Flectobacillaceae > Arcicella > Arcicella sp. LKC2W. The sequence goes on along the minus strand of NZ_JAYGIN010000012.1, from coordinate 3,052 downwards.
GCCCAAATTTCTAAGTACCGTTGAGTCTGTTAAATCTCTTTGAAGTCTTGAAACTGGCAATTTTGCGGCTAAAAACTCGTACAAAGCATTGGCAATTCCAACGTTTCCTTCTGAGTTTTCAAAATCAATTGGATTTACTTTATGTGGCATTGCCGACGACCCAACTTCTCCCGCTTTGATTTTTTGTTTGAAATAACCCATTGAAATATAAGTCCAAATATCTCTATCAAGGTCTAACACAATGGTATTCAAGCGTTTGAGGTTATCCATCAAAGCCGCCATATTATCGTAATGTTCAATTTGCGTAGTAAATTTACTACGAACCAAACCCAAAGATTTTACGAAATTATTACCAAAATCAATCCAAGAAATTTCTGGATAAGCCACCGTATGAGCATTAAAATTACCCGTAGCTCCACCAAATTTAGCTGAATAAGGAATCGTTTTCAACAAATCCATTTGGCGTTCCATTCTTTCCACAAAAACCTGAAATTCTTTACCCAAACGAGTTGGAGACGCAGGTTGTCCGTGTGTGTGTGCAAGTAAAGAAATATCCTTCCATTCCACTGCCAACGAAGCAAGTTTAGCAATGACTTCATTCAATTTTGGAATCAAAATATCGTTCATCGCTTCCATCAACGACAATGGGATTGCGGTGTTGTTAATGTCTTGAGAAGTTAATCCAAAGTGGATAAATTCTAAATACTGCTCAATTCCGAACTTCTCTAATTTATATTTTATAAAATATTCAACCGCCTTTACATCGTGATTGGTTTCACGCTCTTTTTCCTTAATCCAAAGAGCATCTTCTTCCGAAAAATTACGGTAAATATCTCTTAATGAATCAAATATGCTTTTTTTTACTCCTTCCAATTGTGGCAAAGGAATTTCGCAAAGAGCAATAAAGTATTCTATTTCGATTTGGACACGATATTTGATAAGTCCAAATTCTGAAAAATATGGGGCAAGACTTTCTACCTGCTTGCGATAACGCCCGTCGATTGGCGAAATGGCGGTTAATTGATTTAATTGCATACTTCTTTCAATATTTGAATGAGAGAACGAATGAGTGAGGGAAGTAAATAAAACAAGACTCTCAAACATAAAACACAAATTTACGAAAGAATAATTTGGGATAAGCTACTGATGACTTTAACTATTGTAAATTTGTATATTATTTAACGTTTTTATTTTCTTATTTCCCCATACGTTCGTTGTAAAATGCTCTTAAATCCCAGACTTTTAGCCTTTTTGCTGGCAATTTCAACCGCCATTTTCACTACGGCATTTCTTTCGTTTGTGCCAGAAGCAAACGTTAATATCCTGTTTATCAGCTTTGTAGCCTGTTTGGTGATTAGTGGAGTCTTAATTTATTTTGTACTGGACTACTTAGTTTTTCAAGAAATCAATAAAATGTATGATACTATTAATCGCTTGAAAATGAAAGATTTTGGAGTTTCGAGAAAGAAATTGCAAAAAGATAATAATCCACTTCGCAAACTAAATGACGAGCTTTTTGTCTATGTTTCTAAAAAAGAACAGGAGGTTACAGAACTAAAACGCTTGGAAAAGTATCGTCGGGAGTTTTTAGCGAATGTTTCGCACGAATTAAAAACGCCCATTTTTGCGGCTCAAGGTTTTGTGCATACACTTTTAGATGGTGCGATGGACGATGAAAATGTTCGGGAGAAATTCTTGAATAAAGCTGCCAAAAGTTTAGACGGTTTAGATATTTTGGTAAAAGACCTTCTGACACTTTCACAAATGGAAACGGGCGATATTAAAATGAATCCCGCCCGAATTGATGTTAAGCAAATTACGAAGGAGGTTTTTGAGCAATTAGAAAACAAAGCACAATCTAAAAATGTAACGATACAAATTAAATCTCCACTTCCTAATATTTGGGTACGTGCAGACGCTCAAAGAATCGGTCAAGTAATGACAAATTTGGTAGAAAATGCCATTAAATACGGTAATGAAAACGGCAATGTTTGGGTAATTTTTGAAGAAGATAAAAAGGACTGGAAAATTTCAATCAAAGACGATGGGCCAGGAATTGCCTCTGAACATTTAAATAGAATTTTTGAAAGATTTTACCGAGTAGATAAAGCCCGTAGTCGCTCTGATGGTTCTTCTGGATTGGGTTTAGCCATTGTAAAGCATATTTTACAAGCTCATAGAACTAAAATTTCGGTAATTTCAAAGCCTGAAAAGGGAACGACTTTTTCATTTAGATTGGAAAAGTCTTTGAATGAAGCATAAAGAAAACAGGTTTTATTATTACTATTTCATAAAGCAAAACGAAGATTTCGGTATAAATACGCCGTTTATTATCTTTGTAGCTTAACATTTAAAAAACTATACTTTTATGAAACACTTAAACAAATTATTTTTATTAATCTTCGTTCTTGCTTTCGCTATTGGATGTAGCAAGTCTTCAGACCCTTCACCTGCTGCTACTATCGTTGGAAAATGGAAAGCGTCAACTATTAAAGGTAGTGCCACTGTATTGGGACAAACTCAGTCTATCAGTGAAGCAATTGATGCTACTTTTGAATTTAAAGCAGATAATACTTTTACTGGTACTGGAACAATTAACGCTTTAGATACCGATGTTGTTAACAATACAAGTGTATCTGGGAAATATACGTTTTCGGGTTCTGAAGTAACCATGACTTACACAGACCCAAGCACTAAAAAAGAAACGGTTGAGACTTACAAAGTAACTATCTCTGGTTCAACCATGACTTGGAACATTAATCTTGATGCTTATAAAAAATTGGTAGCGAATGACCCAAGTGCAGCTCTTGCTTTAGCTTTCATTAGTGCCTTAGATTTGAATATTACTTTACAGAAACAATAAGATTTCATAGGAAAATAAAAAAGGCAACTCGAATGAGTTGCCTTTTTTATTTTCGGAATTATGTACTTAAAAATGCAAATTTGACCCAAATTAACCGCTGACGGGGTGAAAAACCGCCGTCAGGGTCTTCTTCCGTAACCCTGACGGCGGTTTATCACCCCGTCAGCGGTTTTGCATTAATAAGTATAT